>JADLGU010000086.1 GCA_020849155.1 Rhodocyclaceae bacterium
CACCGACGAACAGCTCGATTTTCCCGTCGTCTACGCCTCGGGCATCAACGGCTGGACGTCGCTGGAGGAAGGCGAGCCGGGCGAGCAGTGGGGCCCCGACATGTCGGCGCTGTTTAACACGGTGCTCCAGCACGTTCCGGCGCACCAGGGTGACCCGGCGGCACCGCTGCAGCTGCAGATTTCGGCCTTGGACTTTTCGACCTTTGTCGGGCGCATCGGTGTGGGCCGCGTCAACGCCGGTACCCTCAAGCCCGGCATGGACGTGCTGGTGATGGAAGGCCCGGACGGCAAGGCCGTGAAGGGCCGCATCAACCAGGTGCTCACCTTCGAAGGGCTGGAGCGCCGCATGGCCGACTCCGCCGGCCCGGGCGACATCGTGCTCGTCAACGGCATCGAGGATATCGGCATCGGCGTCACGCTCTGCGACCCCGACCAGCCCTCGGCCCTGCCCCTGCTGACCGTGGACGAGCCGACGCTGACCATGAACTTCCAGGTCAATACCTCGCCGCTGGCCGGCAAGGAAGGCAAGTACGTCACCAGCCGTCAGCTGCGCGAGCGCCTGCACCGCGAACTGATGAGCAACGTCGCCATGAAGCTCGAGGAGACCGATGACGCCGACGTCTTCCTCGTCTCCGGCCGCGGCGAGCTGCACCTCACCATCCTGCTGGAGAACATGCGCCGCGAAGGCTACGAGTTGGCCGTCTCGCGCCCACGCGTCGTGCTCAAGGAGATCGACGGCGTGAAATGCGAGCCGTTCGAGTTCCTCACCGTGGACTGCGAGGAAACCAACCAGGGCGCCGTCATGCAGGCGCTCGGCGAGCGACGCGGCGACCTGCAGGACATGCAGCCCGACGGCAAGGGCCGCGTGCGCCTCGAATACCGTATCCCGGCGCGCGGCCTGATCGGCTTCCAGGGCGATTTCCTCACCATGACGCGCGGCACCGGCGTCATGAGCCACGTCTTCGACGACTACGGCCCGCTGAAGGCCGACATCGCCGAGCGGCGCAACGGCGTGCTCATCTCCGCCGAGCAGGGCGACGCCGTCGCCTATGCCCTGTGGAAGCTGCAGGAGCGCGGCCGCATGTTCGTCAGCCCGGGCGAAGCCCTCTACGAAGGCATGATCATCGGCATCAACAGCCGCGACAACGACCTGGTGGTGAACCCCGTCAAGACCAAGCAGCTCACCAACGTGCGTTCCTCCGGCAAGGACGAGGCCATCGTGCTCGTGCCGCCGATCCAGGTCACGCTGGAGAGCGCGGTGGAATTCATCGCCGACGACGAACTGGTCGAGATCACGCCGAAGTCGATCCGCCTGCGCAAGCGCCATCTGAAGGAACACGAGCGCCGCCGCGCCGGGCGCGAGGCCGCCTGAGCGGGTCTGCACCCATCCCCCAGACCCTTCCCCGAGGGAGGGGTGACGGCGGTTCAGCCGCTGCGCGGCTTCTCTGTCATAGCCCCTTCACGGCATACACCGCAGGCAGGTTGCGCCAGGCGCCCTTTACGTCCATGCCGAAGCCGAAGACGTAGCGGTTGGGCAACTGCACGCCGACAAAATCGGCCCGCACCGGTTTCTCGCGGCCGAGGTCCTTGTCGGCGAAGACGGCAATGCGGCAGTCGCGGGCGCCCTGTTCGAGCAGGCGCCGCTTCACCGCCGCCAGCGTGATGCCCTCGTCGAGCACATCGTCCACCACCAGCACCGTGCGCCCGGCAATGGGTGCCCGCGGCGCCACGATCCAGGACAACTCGCCACCGGTGGTGGTGTCGCCGTAGCGGGTGACGTGCAGGTAGTCGAATTCAAGCGGAAACTTCAGCAGCGGCAGCAGCTGGCCGGTGAAGATCACAGCGCCGCCCATCACCGACAGCACCAGCGGATGCGTCTCGGCCATTGCGGCTGCGATCTCGCCGGCGACTCGGCGCACCGCCGTCTCCGCCTGCCGTTCGCTGACGATCAGGTCGGCCTCGGCGAGAAGCGCCTGAGCCTCGGCGGGCGGCAGCATCAGGGACGCCCTCCGACATTGAGGCTGGCCAGGTATTCGGTGAAGGCCTTGCCGACCTCGGCATGCTTGCGGCCGAAAGCGATGGTGGCCTTGAGGTAGCCCAGCTTGGAGCCGCAGTCGTAGCGGATGCCGTGGAACGGGAAGGCCAGCACCGGCTCCTCGACGATGAGAGCGGCGATGGCGTCGGTAAGCTGGATCTCGCCGCCGGCGCCGGGACGCACCCGGCGCAGGTGATGGAAGATGCGCGGGGTCAGCACATAGCGGCCGATCACCGCCAGGTTCGAGGGGGCCTTCTCCGGCGCCGGTTTTTCGACGATGGCCGTGACGTTCTGGGCGCCATCGCGGCCTGGCTCGATGCTGACGATGCCATAAGCGCCGGTGTCGGCGAAGGGCACGTTCTGCACCCCGAGCAGGCTGCTCTCGTGATTGTCGAAAGCGTCCACCATCTGCCGCAGCACCGGCGGATCGGCATCGATGAGGTCGTCGGCCAGCAGCACGGCGAAGGGCTCGTCGCCGACCACCGGCGCGGCGCACAGCACGGCGTGTCCCAGTCCGAGCGGCTCAGCCTGGCGGATGTAGATGCAGTTGATGTGCGAGGGCACGGTGTCCTGCACCAGCTTGAGCAGCGCATGCTTGCCCTTGGCCTCGAGCTCGGTCTCCATCTCGTAGGCCTTGTCGAAATGATCCTCGATGGCGCGCTTGTTGCGACCGGTGATGAA
>JADLGU010000087.1 GCA_020849155.1 Rhodocyclaceae bacterium
GCGTGATGCAGGACATATCCGCCCTGCTCAAGCGCGTCTATGGCGCCGAGGCGGCGATCGTGGTGCCCGGCAGCGGCACCTTCGGCATGGAGGCGGTGGCGCGGCAGTTCGCCACCGGCCGCAAGTGTCTGGTGATCCGCAACGGCTGGTTCAGCTATCGCTGGACGCAGATCTTCGAGATGGGCGGCATTCCCGCCGAGTCGACGGTCCTCAAGGCGCGCCGCATTGGCGCGGGCCGCCAGGCGCCGTTCGCGCCGCCGCCCATCGATGAGGTGGTGGCGGCGATCCGCGCGCAGGCGCCCGACCTGGTGTTCGCGCCGCATGTCGAGACGGCTTCCGGGATGATCCTGCCCGACGGCTACCTGCGCGCCGTGGCCGAGGCCGTGCGCGCCGTCGGCGGCCTGTTCGTGCTGGACTGCATCGCCTCGGGCACGATCTGGGTCGACATGGCGGCGACGGGTGTCGACATCCTCATCAGCGCGCCGCAGAAGGGCTGGAGCGCTTCGCCCTGCTGCGCCATGGTGATGCTGGGGGCGGAAGCGCGGGCAAGGATCGCCGCGACCACCAGCACCAGCTTCGCCTGCGACCTGCGCAAGTGGCTGCAGATCATGGAGGCCTACGAGAACGGCGGCCACGCCTACCACGCGACGATGCCGACCGATGCGCTGGTGCGCCTGCGCGACACCATGCGGGAGACGGAGCGCCGCGGCTTCGAGATTGCGCGCGCGCAGCAGCAGGAACTGGGCGACCGCGTGCGCGCGCTGCTCGCCGGGCGGGGCATTGCCAGCGTGGCGGCGGAGGGCTTCCAGGCGCCGGGGGTGGTGGTCAGCTATACGGACGACGCGGAGATGCAGTCCGGCAGGAAATTCCTCGGCGCCGGCCTGCAGATCGCCGCCGGCGTGCCGCTGCAATGCGACGAGCCGGCGGATTTCCGCAGCTTCCGCATCGGCCTGTTCGGCCTCGACAAGCTCGGTGACATCGACCGCACCGTGCGGCACCTCGAACAGGCGCTGGATGGAATTCTCTAGCCCGCCTCGCTCACTTGCTGCGCTTCGTGCCGCCCTTGGCCTTCGCGGCGGACGGTTTCGGCTTGGCTTCTTCGGGCTTCCGGTAGTCGCCGAGGACGCCTTTCAGGGGACACACCTTGAGGGCCAGGCATTTCTGGCAGCCGGCGACGATGGCGATGGGGCAGAGGGCCATTATTGTTCTCCTGTGTTCGGTGGCAGCGCGGCGGCGAGCGGGCCCTGATGCCGGGGCCGCCGCCGAGCTGATGGGGTACTCTGGATTGTAGGCTGCGGCGGGGGCGAGTCAATCGCCGCCTGGGCTGGCCGTCAGTCGAGGCGGCCCCTGGTACGGGCTTATTTTTTCCTGGCGCGGACCGTGGTTTTTTTATTGCCCTGCTTCACCAGCGCGGCCAGTTCGCCCGCAAGCCGGCCCTGGCCATCCTTGGCGGAAGGTTTCGGCGTGGCGACCATGGCATCGGCCTTCTCGGGCAGGCGGCCGAGTTGGACGATCTCCAGGCGCTTGCCCTTGGCGTCGCGGCGGCGGGCGACGATGCGGTAGGAAAAGCGTACCGCCGAAGTGCCCTTCTGCAGCTCGCGCACTTCGAAGCCGGCGCCGGTCTTGCGCTGTACGTAGAGGCCGTTGCAGTCGCCCTCGGGGGTGAGGAAGACGTGGTAATCCTTGCATGTCACCAGCTTGGCGAAAGCCTTCTCGAGGGCGACCGTGGCGCGACCGCCCTTGAGCTTGGCGCTGCCGAAATCCTCGAACCAGTTTTCCGGCGACTCGACGCAGTAAAGGCGCCGGTGCGTGCCGTCCGGATGCGGCACGACGGCGGATTTGTGCCCGGTGACGGTGAAGTCGCCCTGCACCTGGAAGTTGCCGAAAAACAGGCCGGCGAACAGCGGCCCGCCGGTGACGAAGGGCGGCGGCACGACCGGCGTGGTGGCGGTTTGGGTCGCAATGCCGACAACGCCATGGCCGGGGCTGCCGATGCCCATCACGCCGGCGCCGGAGATGGCATTGCTCCGCGTCATGCCGCGCACGCCGAAATTGGTGCGCGAGAAGCCGTCGACCCCGATGCCCAGCAGGGAGGTGCCGGCCACCCCGGCATGGGGGAAGCGGCCGCGCACGTTGTTGCCAAGGACGCCCACGCCGCCTTGCACCGTTCCGCGCACCGCCGTGCTGATGCCGGGGATGTCGCGGCTGTCGACGCAAGTGGCGTCGACAGCCAGACCGGCAAAGCTTTCGGCAACGATGGCGGCGCCACCCGCCGAACCGGCCGTCAGCGCGGTGCCTTTCAGCGCGCCGGCGGCGAGGCCGGTGCCGTTGTAGTTCTGCACGCGCAGGCCGGCGTCGCCAGTCGGCGTGATCGCGGTGATGGTGGTCTGTTTCGTCGAGGTGTCCGCATTGCCGAGGACCACCGGATTTCCGTTTGCCATGATGTCTCCTGTTCATGGTGAGTGAGCCGGCCCGCCTGGTTGATGATATATGGATAGGGGCGTACACCTTATCATGCGGTTGGCGATAACCCTAGCGGGTTCACCTGGCGGGTTCATATTCCCCCGGCCAGACTGTGATGGCGTTTAGAATCCGCTGAATGGGAGGGCCGCGCCCTGCCGTTCGCCCGACTGAGGAGACACGCAATGCACAACCGATTTCTGCCGATCGTCCTGGCTGCCGCCCTGCTGGCCGGCTGCGCCACCGTGACCAATCCAGTGACGGGCCAGAAGGAACGCTCGGTGATGGACGAGCGCAGCGAGATCGCCGAGGGCCGCAAGGCCCACGAGGAGGTGCTGCAGGAATTCGGCGTCTACGCCAGCCCGCGCCTGCAGGCGTATGTGAGCGAGCTCGGCCAGAAGCTGGCGCGGCAGTCCCACCGCCAGAACCTCGACTGGCATTTCACCGTGCTGGACAGCCCGGAGGTCAACGCCTTCGCCCTGCCGGGAGGCTACGTCTACGTCACCCGCGGCCTGCTGGCCTACATGGAGAGCGAGGCCGATCTGGCCGGCGTGATCGGCCACGAGATCGGCCACGTCACCGCCCGCCACGGCGCCCAGCGCGCCACCCGCCAGCAGACCGCCGGCCTCGGCGTGCTGGCCGCCACCGTGCTCGGCGCGGTGCTGGAGGCCAAGGGCGTGCGCGGCGCCACGGATGTGGCCGGCGCGGTTTCCCAAGGCGTGGCGGCGGGCTACATCGCCTCCTACAGCCGCGAGCAGGAGACCCAGGCCGACCAGCTCGGCGCCGAGTACCTGGCGCGCAACAACTACGATCCGAAGAACATGATCGACGTGATCCGGGTGCTGAAGAGCCAGGAGCAGTTCGCCGCCGACACGGCGCGGGCCGAGGGCCGCAGCCGGCCGGCCGGCGCCGGCTGGCTGGCCTCGCACCCCAGCAACGACAAGCGTCTGCAGGACATCGTCCAGTTCGCCGCCCAGTACAAGGGCAAGTACGGCGACGAAGGACGCGCCCGATTTCTGCAGGCCGTCGACGGCATGACCTTCGGCGAGAGCCGCGAGCAGGGGGTGACGCGCGGGCGGCACTTCTACCACGAGCCGCTGGGCATCGCGCTGACCGCGCCGGAAGGCTGGCGGGTGCAGAATTCGCACGAGGCGGTGGCGCTGCTGAACGCCGCCGGCGACGCCGGCCTGATCGTGCAGGTGGTGCCGCCCAAGGCCGGCAGCAGCCACGACGAGATCATCCGCAACGTCTTCCGTCTCGAGCAGGGGCGGGTGGAGCGGCTGGCGCTGGGCGGCTTCTCCGCCACCCATTTCGCCGGCATCGCCCGCAACCGGCAGGGCCAGGCCCAGGCGGTCGAGGCCACGCTGGCGACCGGCCCCGGCAACCGGCACTTCCTGCTGTTCTACGGCGCGCGGGATGCCCAGGCGCTGGCCCGTTCGCGCGGCCGGCTGCGCGAGGCCGAGAACTCCTTTCGCCCGCTGAGCGCCGCCGAGGTGGCCGCGGCGCGGCCCTGGATCCTGCGCACCGTCCCGTATCAGCGCGGCGGGCTGGCCCGGCTGGCGGGCCAGTCTCCCCTGGCAGGCAACGCCGAGGCCCAGCTGCGCCTGCTCAACGGCATCTATGGCGGCGGCGAACCGGCCGCCGGGCAGACGATCAAAATCGTCGAATGATCAGCGCCGCATCAGCTGGCGCAGCGCTTCCTCGTGGCGCGGGTCGAGCCGCAACACTTCCTTGAACGCCTCGAGGGCCTTGCCGCGGTCGCCGGACTCCCAGTAGGCCTTGGCCAGGCTGACATAGGCCTGCAGTTCCTGCTTGTCGTACTTGAGGAATTCCCTCAGCAAGTCGATGGCCTCGCGGTACCTGCCGCTGGAGAAGGCCTGCTGGCCGCCTTCGAGCAGCGCGCGGATCAGCGCCTCGCGCTCGGCGCCGCCGCTTGCAAGGCCCTGGAGCAGGGCGCCGAGGGCCTGGCGGAAGTCCTTCTGGCCGAGGTAGGCCTTGCCGACGTTGAGCCAGGCCTTGGCGTTGCCGGGTTCCAGCTTGAGAAACTCGCTGAACAGGCCGACCGACTCGGCGAAGCGGCCGTTCTTCAGGGCGTCCGCGCCGCCGCCGAAGAGGGCCTGCGCAAACAGGGGCAGCGTGTCCTTGTCCTTGGGCGCCAGCTCGAAGGCCTTGCGGCCGTTGGCGACCGCCTCCTTCCAGTTGCCCTGGGCGATGAAGGCGCGCGCCGCCCAGAGATAGGCCTGCCAGTAGGTCGGATCCTTGCCGATCACCGTGAGGAACTTGTCGGTGGCCTGCTCGTACTTCTTCTCGGCGTAGAGCTGCTGGCCTTCCCTCATCAGGCCGTCGATCTCGCCCTGCAAAGTCAGTCCGGCGCAGGCGGCGAGGAAGGCCGTCGCCAGCAGGGCGAGGGCCAGCCGGGCGCGCAGGAAAGTCCATTTCGTGCTCATGGCGATTCTCCTTCCGATCGGGATGCGCAACAATATACGCCAACTCGTCAAGGGGGTTTCCAATGAACTTGGCCCTGCTGCTCCAGCGCAGCGCCCAGGCTTTCCCGCGCCAGCCGGCTGTGGCGCTGGGCGCAGCCGTGCTGCACGATTACGCCGGGCTGGCCGGGCGGGTGGCGCGGCTGGCCGGCGGCCTGCGCGATAAGCTCGGGTTGCTGCCGGGCCAGCGCGTGGCGCTGGTGATGCAGAACTGCCCGCAGTACATCGAGCTGTTCTTCGCCTGCTGGCAGGCCGGCCTCGCCGTCGTGCCGATCAACGCCAAGCTGCATCCGCGCGAGCTCGAATTCATCTTCCGCGACACCGCCGCCGGCGCCTGCTTCGCCACGGCCGGGCTGGCCGAGGGCGCCACCGCCGCCCGGGCCGCGGCGCCGGCGCTCGCACGCGTGGTCGACGTCGACAGCGCGGAATACTCCGGGCTGTTGCGGGCAGAGCCGATCGCCCCGGCCGAAACCGGGCCGCTCGACATCGCCTGGCTGTTCTACACCAGCGGCACCACCGGCCAGCCGAAGGGCGTGATGATCAGCCACGCCAACCTGCTGGCGGCGACCCTGGCCTATTTCACCGACGTGGACGCCATCGCGCCGGGCGATTCCATCCTGCACGCCGCGCCGATGTCGCACGGCTCGGGCCTCTACATCCTGCCGCACGTGGCCAAGGCGGCCTGCAACGTCGCTCCCGAGTCCGGCGGCTTCGACGAGGCGGAGATCTTCGAGCTGCTGCGCCATCACCGCGGCGCAACGCTGTTCGCCGCGCCGACCATGGTCAAGCGCCTGGTGGCTTACGCCGAGCAGGCGCGGCCGGACAGCGCCAACCTGAAGACCATTGTCTACGGCGGCGGGCCGATGTACGTCGAGGACTGCAAGGCGGCGCTGCGCGCCTTCGGCTGCAAGCTGGCGCAGATCTACGGCCAGGGCGAGAGCCCGATGACCATCACCGCCATGGACAAGGCGCTGCATGCCGATAGCGCCAATCCCCGCTACGAGCAGCGCCTGGCCTCGGTCGGCCGGCCCTTCACCGGCATCGAGGTGCGCGTCGCCGACGCCGATGACCGGCCGCTGTCGGCCGGCGAGATCGGCGAGGTGCTGGTGCGCGGGCCGACGGTGATGGCCGGCTACCTGAACAATCCGGAAGCAACGGCGCAGACCCTGCGCAATGGCTGGCTGCACACCGGCGACGTCGGCTTCCTGGACGAGGAGGGCTTCCTCACCCTGCGCGACCGCAGCAAGGACCTCATCATCAGCGGCGGCTCGAACATCTACCCGCGCGAGGTCGAGGAGGTGCTGGCCCGCCACCCGGCGGTTGCCGAGGCGGCGGTGGTCGGCGCGCCGGACGCCGAGTGGGGCGAGATCGTCGTCGCCTGCGTCGTGGCGCGGCCCGGCAAGGCCTTGACGGCCAAGGCACTGGATGCCCTCTGCCTCGACCACATCGCCCGTTTCAAGCGGCCGAAACGCTATGTCTTTCTCGATACGCTGCCGAAGAACGCCACCGGCAAGGTGCTGAAGACGGAGTTGCGCAAGCGCCTCTGACGGCGCAAGATTGTCGCTTCCGAGACAAATCGCGAACCGCAACAGGCACTTGGGGTGCCGGGCAGGTTGACGTTGACGTCAACGTCAGTTAGATTGCCCTTTCCCCACAGGAGCGCCCGCCATGACCGACCTGAGCGTGAGCCAGAAGATTGCCGCCTACAAGCCGAAGCACAAGGTGCGCTTCGTCACCGCCGCCTCGCTGTTCGACGGCCACGACGCCTCGATCAACATCATGCGGCGCATCCTGCAGACGACCGGCAGCGAGGTGATCCACCTCGGCCACAACCGCTCGGTCGAGGAGATCGTCACCGCCGCCTTGCAGGAGGACGTGCAGGGCATCGCCGTCTCCTCCTACCAGGGCGGCCATGTCGAGTATTTCAAATACATGGTGGACCTGCTGCGCCAACGCGGCGGCGAGAACATCAAGGTCTTCGGCGGCGGCGGCGGGGTGATCGTGCCGGAGGAGATCCGCGCGCTGCACGCCTACGGCGTCGCCCACATCTACTCGGTCGAGGACGGCCGCAAGATGGGCCTGCAGGGCATGA
>JADLGU010000088.1 GCA_020849155.1 Rhodocyclaceae bacterium
CATTCGCCCAGAAAGGCCAGGGTCTCGGCCAGGGCGGCATGCCGGGCCTGTCGCCCGGCTTTTCCCCGACCTTGGAGGCTCCGCCGCCGCCTCTGCCGGCCGCCGGCCAACTCGAATCGGGCGCGGATCGAGACGAATCCGGCCGAAGTGGAGAACAGCGGCCGGGCTTGTCCGGCGCCGGTTCCTCGTCTTCCGACTGGCGCGGCTTCGGTCGCCAATCCGCCGATCAGGGCGAAGGCGGCGCGGCGACCGGCGCCGGCGGCCAGGGCGGCAGAGGGAGCGGCGCTCATGACACGCTGGATCGGAGCTTTCATGCCACGCCAGGCCGCGATAGCGCAGGTTCCGGAGGTGGTTTTTCCGCATCGCCCGAGCGAGGTGGTCAGGGCGCGGAAAGATTGGAGCGCGGCACCGAAGCGGCCGGGCTGAGGGACGGTGCAATGGCGGGCCAGGCGGGACGCGGGTCCGGCGCCGATGCCTTGCGCACCGGCCTCGGGGACACGGGTCAGTCCTCCGGAACCGGCTTCTCCGCTGCACCGGGCGAGGGCGGCGGACGTCAGGCCGGCCTGCCCGATCCGGGAGGCCAGGGACGCGGCACAGGACAGGAGGACAGGGGCAACGCGCGCGCCGGGCTGATCCAGGGCGGCGGTACGCAAGGCGGCATGCAAGGTGGAACGCAAGGCGGCCCAGCCCAGTTGCCGGGCCAAACCGGCGGGGGCAACAAGCAGCAATCCGATGGGCGCGCCGGAACAGGACAGGCCCTCCTGCAGGGCGGCAGCACCCAGCCCGGCCAGGGCAGTACGCAACCCGGTTCCAGCACCCAGCCCGGCCAGGGCGGCACGCAACCCGGTTCCAGCAACCAATCCCAATCCGGCAGCAGCAAGCAGACAGCGCCCCAGACGGCGTCTTCATCCTCCAGCACCCAGGGCAGCACGCAAGGCAGTGGTCAGGGCCAAGGTTCGGCAAGCGGCGGCAAGCAGGAGCCGGCGCAATCGCCCGACAAGGAGAAGTCGCCCGGCCAGGAAAAAGCCGGTGGCGGCGGCAAGGGGCAATCCATGCCGCGCGAGGATGGCGGCGGGGACGTCAATACCGGCATGGCCCGGCGCGGCGGATCGACGTCCGGCGCCAATGCGCCCGTTCTCGGGGGCGCCGGCGGGCGCAGCGGCAGCACCGACGGCGGCGGCTCGGACGGGCGCGGCGGCGATCGCGGCGGCAGCGGCGGCACCGCAGGATCCGTTTCGCAGTCGCTGCGCGGCGGCACGGTCGTCAATCCCGGAGAAGGGGTTGCAACGCCCGCTGCAGGGGCAGCGAGGCCGGTCATCGACACCTCCGGCATCGGCCCAGGCGGCAGGCCGGGCGATCGTTGACCGGGCCTGGACGGAGCTCCGTGCCGACACAGCGACTTAGCCCTGTGGCGATCTGAGCTAGACTAGCCGCCATGCACCTGACCGCTTCGGAGAGCCGTTGCCTGTCCCGCCTCTTCGGCCTGCTGGCCGAGGACATGGCCGAGCGCGAGGTGCGCGAGCGGCTCGGCCTCGGCCTGCTCGATCTCCTCAAGGCGGACTACTTCGCCTCCTACGTCTGGGACGAGGCGGCCCACCGCTTCGACGGCCGCGTCACCCTCAACATGAACGACGACACCCTGGGCAGCTACGAGGCCTACTACCAGTTCCATGACCCGATCACCTACGCGCTGCAGGCGCGGCGCGTGCCGACCCTGGTCACCCAGGTCATGCCGCAGCGCGAGCTGATGCGCACCGAGTTCTTCAACGACTTCCTCGCCCGCGACGGCCTGCGCTGGGGCGTCAATGTGTACAGCTACGTGGACGGGCGCAACATCGGCGACCTGCGCATCTGGCGCGGCAAGCAGCGCGACAACTTCGACGGGCACACCCTCGACCTGCTCAACCTGATCGAGCCGGCCTTCACCGGGGCGCTGCACCGCGCTTCCCTGCGGGCGCGGCTGGCCGGCACAGAGGAGGCGGCCGCTGCCGAGCTGTCGCCGCGCGAGCTGGCGGTGGCGCGGATGGTGGGCGAGGGGCTGACGGACAAGCAGATCGCCCAGCAGCTCGGCGTCGAGCTGTCCACCGTGCGCACCTACCTCAAGCGCACCTTCGCCAAGCTCGGCGTGCAGCGCCGCGGCGGCCTCGCCGCGGCGATCGGCCGACCGCGGAACGCCTAGCCGACCATCAACGCTTCGGCGCCGGCAGCCTGCCGAAGACGTCCTCCAGCGCCAGGCCGATGGCGATCAGCTTGCGGTCGCTGCCCGATGGGCCGTCGAGTTCCATGCCGACCGGAAGCTTGCTCGTCGCGCCCAGCGCCACGGGGATCTGCAGGCCGGGGATGCCGGCGTTGCTGCCCGGGTCGGTGTTCTGGATGTAGGCGATGAAGTTGGGCACGCTGCTCGAGTCCGGAGTCGAATCGATCGCCACCTTCGGCACCGTCGGGAAGACGAGGGCGTCGAGCTTGTGTTTCGCGAAGGTCTCCTTGTAGAGCTTCTGCAGCGCCGGGCGGCCGGTCTTGATCGCCGCATCGTAGGCCGGCTTGGCATCGACCACGGTGTTGTTCGGCCCGGGCAGCTTGCGCGGGATCACCAGGCCGTCGTAGGTACCCTTGACGTCGGGGCTGGAGATCTCCTTGGCCACCCCGGCGATGGTCTTGCCCGAGCCGCTGGCCTTGAGATACTTCACCATGTCGTCGTGGGCCTCGTAGAGGGCCAGCGGGAAGCCGACGGCGCCGTTCAGCTCCATCAGCTTCGGCATGTCGACGTCCACCACCGTCACCCCGGCGGCCTTCATTTTCGCGATGGCGGCATCGAAGGCGGCCTTGGTGTCGGCGTCGAGGTTGGCCAGGGTGGCCGCCGCCACGCCGAGGCGCACCTGCTTCAGCGCGGCCGGCTTGATGGCGCCGCCGCCGGCGATGGCGCGGTCGAGCAGCGCCACGTCGGCCATCGCCACGCCCATCGGCCCGGCGGTGTCGCGGGTGTGCGAGATCGGCGCGATGCCCTGCTGCGCATAGCGGCCGACACTGGGCCGCAGCGAGGCGCAGCCGTTCAGCGCGCAGGGGATGCGCACCGAGCCGCCGGTGTCGGTGCCGAGGCCGGCCAGCGCGATGCGCGCGCCGATCGCCGCCCCGCTGCCCGAGGACGAGCCGCCGGCGATCTTCGTCGCATCGTAGGCGTTGCGCACGCCCGGCTGGGCGCCTGATTTGAACGCCGTGGTGTAGCCCGATATGCCGAAGGCCAGCTCGTGACTGTTGGTCTTGCCGAGGACGATGGCGCCGGCGGCGCGCAGCTTCGCCGCGACGGGCGCGTCGGCCTTCGGCACGAAGCCCTTCAGCGCCGGCGTGC
>JADLGU010000089.1 GCA_020849155.1 Rhodocyclaceae bacterium
CAAGGAAGGCATCGGCTATCCAGTGCCGCGCCGCGGCAGGATCGAAAACGGCCAGTTCTTCCTCCCCAAGCGGAAAATCAAACCGCTCGCCGCTCTTCAATACCACGCTGACTTCATGATCCACGGTCCGCTCCTTCAAGTATCGATTGCATTGGCGCGGATGATACCGGAAGCAGACGCATTAATGCCGATTGCCGGCAGCAACGGGCTTCCGCTGCGCAGCAACTTGACCACGGGCGCCGCACTCCCATAATGCCGCAACCCCAACCGACCAAGGAATCCGTCATGCCCATCCTTGCCGCCTGGCAGTTCATCCTGCTGCTCGCCGCCGCTATCCTTGCCACCCCGCTCTACCGCAATGGACACATCCCCGGTGCCGTCAGCATCGGCGACGCCGGAAATGTGCTGCGCAACCCGGTCACCGAGGATTTCATCGAAACCGCCCTGGTCGAAAATATCCTCGGCAACGCCGGCATCGACCCGGCCAGGGCAATCATCATCTATGCCGACTACGGCAACCCCTATGTCTACTTCGGCCGCCTCGCACTGCGGTACTTCGGCGCGCAGCAGGTCCGCGTCTTCCACGACGGCATCTAGGGCTGGCAGGAAGCCGGCAATGCGGTGGAAACGACCAACGCGCTGGAGACCCTGGGCTTCAACAAGGTCAGGGTCTAAGACTCGTCCTGGCTCGGCTATGCCACCCGCCTCGACGCTCCCGGCGGAGCGCGAAACCTTCTTCAACGCCGGCGCCATGAACGGCAGGCTGGCCGGGATGCAGCACAGGATTGACGACCCCCGAACGCATGATCGGCGAGCTGCATTCCAGCCACATCGCCAAGGCCGCCTGTCCGGCCGGAAAGGTCTGCTGAGCCTGCCCCGCGCGCGCAAGCGCGGGTCGGAAACCCTGTAAAATCCAAGCCTTTGCGATTTCACAGGGTTTCCCGATGAACCAGAAACCGACGTTTCAGGAAATCATCCTGCGCCTGCAGGCGTTCTGGAACGAACAAGGCTGTGCGCTGCTGCAGCCTTATGACATGGAAGTCGGCGCCGGCACCAGCCACACCGCCACGTTCTTGCGCGCCCTCGGCCCCGAACCCTGGAAGGCCGGTTACGTGCAGCCCTCGCGCCGCCCCAAGGACGGCCGCTACGGCGAAAATCCCAACCGCATGCAGCACTACTACCAGTACCAGGTGGTGTTGAAACCCGCACCGGAAAACATCCTCGAGCTCTACCTCGCCTCGCTCGAAGCCCTCGGCTTCGACCTCAAGCAGAACGATGTGCGCTTCGTCGAGGACGACTGGGAGAACCCGACGCTCGGCGCCTGGGGCCTGGGCTGGGAAGTCTGGCTGAACGGCATGGAAGTGACGCAGTTCACCTACTTCCAGCAGGTCGGCGGCATCGACTGCAGGCCGATCACCGGCGAGATCACCTACGGCCTCGAACGGCTGGCGATGTACCTGCAAGGCGTCGAGAACGTTTTCGATCTCGTCTCTGCGCCCGGCCTGAAATACGGCGATGTCTTCCACCAGAACGAGGTCGAGCAGAGTGCCTACAACTTCGAGCACAGCGACGTCGATTTTCTGCTCGGCGCGTTCGGCGCCCACGAGAAGCAGGCGAAGCACCTGATGGAGCAGCAGCTCGCGCTGCCGGCCTACGAACAGGTGCTCAAAGCCGCGCACACCTTCAACCTGCTCGACGCGCGCGGCGCGATCTCCGTCACCGAGCGCGCCGCCTATATCGGCCGCATCCGCAACTTGGCGCGCAGCGTCGCCCAAAGCTACCTCGACAGTCGCGCCCGCCGGGGATTCCCGATGGCGCCCAAGGCCTGGGCCGAGGAAGTACTGGCCGAGCTGGCGAAGAAAGCAAGCTGACATGAGCACCAAGAATCTTCTGGTCGAGCTGTTTGTCGAGGAGCTGCCGCCCAAGGCGCTGAAGAGGCTCGGCGAAGCCTTTGCGTCGACGCTCGAACGCGAGCTGCGCGAGGAAGGACTGCTGGAGGAGGGAAGCATCACCACTGCCTTTGCTTCCCCGAGACGACTGGCGGCACATATTTCCCGAGTGCGCGCCAAAGGGCCGGACAAGGCCATACGCAAGAAGCTCATGCCCGCTAAAGTGGCTTTCGAAGCGGACGGCAGGCCTTCGGCGGCGCTCAGGAAGCGCATGGAGAAGGACAGTCTGACGGAACGAGAACTGGTGCGGCAATCTGAGGGCGGCGCCGAATATGTCTTTGCCGTATACGAAGATATGGGTTTGAATTTGGCCGCAACTCTGAATGGAGCACTGTTTGTTGCAAAGTCCGAGTTGCCCATTCCCAAAGTCATGACTTATCAGCTAGCTGACGGCTGGAGCAGCGTGAACTTCGTGCGCCCCGCCCACAGGCTGATCGCCTTACATGGCAATGACATCGTCGATGTCGAGGTTCTCGGACTAAAGGCTGGTTGTGAGACGCAGGGTCATCGCTTTGAGGCAGCGCATCCGGTCGTGTCGATCCGCGATGCAGATTCCTACGCGCAACAGATGGAAACCGAAGGCGCGGTGATCGCCAGCTTCACCGAGCGTCGCGCCGAGATCGCGCGTCAGTTGCAGGCTGCCGCTGCCAGGGAAGGACTGAAGCCTATCGACGACGAGGCCCTGCTCGACGAAGTGACCGCGCTGGTCGAGCGGCCGAACGTGCTTACCTGCCAGTTCGAGCAGGAATTCCTCGACGTGCCGCAGGAATGCCTGATCCTCACCATGAAGGCCAACCAG
>JADLGU010000090.1 GCA_020849155.1 Rhodocyclaceae bacterium
GCCCTTCATCACCGGCAGGATGTTGCCGCCGGGCGCCAGCATGATGCCGAAGCGCTCGGGCTTGAGGTCGGCGATCTTGGTCATCGGATGCGCCCCGGCCCAGATGATGCCGAGCACGCGCGGCTCGGGCTTGTCCTTCAGGGCATCGAACACGCGCTGCGCCGGCGCGGTGAAGTCGGTGGTGGTCTGCGGCGCATATTCCTCATGCACCACCCTGGCCTTGCTGCCCACCGCCGCCAGGGCTTCCTTGCCGGCTTTCACGCCGTCGCGGCCGAAGGCGTAGTCCTGCGCCAGATAGGCCACGCTGCCGCCGCTCTTCAATGTGGCGGCGCTGGCGAGGCCGTCCTGGGCGGAGTTGCGGCCGGTGCGGAAGATGTAGCGGTTCCATTTGTCGCCGGTGATGGCGTCGGCCACCGCCGGCTCGACGATCAGCACCTTCTTGTATTCCTCCGCCACCGGCAGCATGGCCAGGGCCACGCCGGAGCTGGTGGTGCCGACGGCGATGTCGACCTTGTCGTCGGCGTAGGCCTCGGCCAGCATCGCCTTGCCGAGGTCGGGCTTCAGCTGGTCGTCCTTGACGATGACGCGGATCTTGCGGCCGTTCAGCGCCATGGTGCCGTTGGTCAGGTATTCGAGGCCGAGCATGAAGCCCTTTTCCGTGTCCTTGGCGTAGGCTTCGAGGGGGCCGGTCTTGCCGGCGATCAGGGCGATCTTGAGTTCTTGGGCGGCGGCCGATCCGGACAGGACCAGGGCGCCCGACGCCAGTGCGGCGCACAGGATGCGTTTCAGCATGATGTTTCTCCTCCTTGTTTATCAGGTCACGAAACAGGCTTCCAGCCTTGGGCCAATTCACTTGCATGACCCGTGCCATGTCAATCAACGTGTTGTTTTATATTGATTTTTATATAAATAGTGAGCGCTAACCGGGGCTCATAATGGAAATTTGTCCGGAAACCCGGACAGTACGGCCAGACAGGCAGTACAACTTGCTGATTATTATTGATTAGGTGGCTGTCCGAGATTTCAGACAGCTTCTTTCCTGTCCGGAGTTTCGGACAACAGGCCATGGGTGGCCAACTTTTCGTAGAGTTGCGCCCGGCTGATATTGAGGAGCTTGGCGGCATTCAGTTTGACACCGTGGGCGGCGGCCAGGGCCTTGACGATCTCGGCCTTTTCGGCGGCCGCCACCACATCCCGCAGGGCCCGCACTTCCCCGTTCGTCGCCACCGCAGATGCAGCAACCGGCGCGGTCACCGGCAGGTCGTCGAAATGCTCGGGGCCCAGCACACGCACATCATGCCTGGCCGCGGCCAGCTGCAGGATATTGCCGAGCTCCCGCACATTGCCCGGCCAGTGGTAGGTGGCGAGCCGGGCCAGTCCGGCGGCCGAAACCGATTTGACCGGCTCGCCGGCCTTTTCCGTGATCTGTTCGAGCAGGGCTTCGCACAGCACCGGCAGGTCCACCAGCCGCTCGCGCAGGGGCGGCAGGCGGATCGGCAGGACGTTCAGGCGGTAGTAGAGGTCGGCGCGGAAGCTGCCGGCATCGACCATGGCCTTGAGATCGCGGCTGGTGGCGGCGATCACCCGCACGTCGATGCTGCGCAGCCGGTTCGAACCGATCGGTTCGACCTCGCCTTCCTGCAGCACGCGCAGCAGCTTGGCCTGCAGCATCAGCGGCATGTCGCCGACCTCGTCGAGGAACAGCGTGCCGCCGTCGGCGAGCTGGAACTTGCCAGGGCGCGGCTTCGCGCCGGCGCCCGTATAGGCGCCCGGCTCGACGCCGAACAGTTCCGACTCCAGCAGCGTCTCGGGAATGGCGGCGGCGTTGAGGCCCACCAGCGGCTTGTCGGCGCGCCGGCTGGCGCCGTGGATGGCATGCGCCATCAGCTCCTTGCCGGTGCCGGTCTCGCCCAGCAGCAGGACGGTGGCGTCGCGCTCGGCGGCGCGACGCGCCTGCTCCTTGACCTCGCGCAGCCGGGCGGAGAGGCCGACCATCTGGCTGAAGCGGTATTTGGCCTGGCGCGTTTCGGCCAGCTCGCGGCGCGCACTGGCGAGGTCGGCCTGCAGGTGCTGGAACTTGGAGACGATCGGCTTGAGGGCCTGTACCCGGTCGTAGAGGATGACGCCGAGGCCGCCGATCACGGCGCCCGATTCGTCCTGCAGCGGAATGCGCGAGACCACGACCTGGCGCGAACCGATGGCGAAGACGTCGAGCAGCTCGGCCCGCCCGCTTTCCATGACATGGCGCAGGCGGCTGTTCGGGATGACCTCCTCGACCATGCGGCCTTCGACCGGGTCGGCGCCGTTCCAGCCGATCAGCGCCTTGTACTTGTCGTTGATCCAGGTGATGCGGCCGGCCCGGTCCACCACCACGGCGCCTTCGTAGAGGCTGTCGAAGAGGCGCAGCAAGGCGTTGGAGGCCAGACTGCGGACATCGGCATCGTTGGTGAGGCCAGGGCGGGCCATGCATTACCCCCGGGTGGGAATCGGCACATCATAGCGGCCGCATCGCCCGACCGCCAGCCTCCGCTTAACCGGCCTTCTTGGAATCCGCTTCGGATTTGTCCAGCTCGCGCTCCATCTCCGCCTCGCCGGGCGGCACGTAGTCGGTCTTGCCTTCCGGCTTCTCGACAAAGCGCGCCAGGACGATGCCGAGCTCGTAGAGCAGCCACAGCGGCACGGCCAGCATGATCTGGGAGATGACGTCCGGCGGCGTGAAGATGGCGCCGATGACGAAGGCGCCGACGATGACGTAGGGCCGCGCCTCCTTCAGCTTGGCGATGCTGACCACGCCGACCTTGACCAGCACGATCACCACCACCGGCACCTCGAAGGTGACGCCGAAGGCGATGAAGGTGGTCAGCACGAAGGAGAGGTACTTGTCGATGTCGGTCATCCAGGCGACGCCCTCCGGCGCCACCGCCGACATGAACTGGAACACCGTCGGGAACACCAGGAAGTACGCAAAGGCCATGCCGGCAAAGAACAGGAAGACGCTGGCGGCAATCAGCGGCAGCACCAGCTTCTTCTCGTGGGAATACAGGCCGGGGGCGACGAAGGCCCATATCTGGAAGAGCACGTAGGGCAGGGTGACGAGGAAGGCCACCAGAAGCGTCACCTTCATCGGCACGATGAAGACGCCGACGACGTCGGTGGCGATCATCTGCCCGCCCTTCGGCAGCGCCGAGAGCAGGGGCTGCGCCATCAGGGCATACAGCTCCTTGGCCCAGGGGAACAGGCAGACGAAGACGATGAGGACGGCGGCGAAGGCCCGGATCAGCCGCGTGCGCAGCTCGACCAGGTGGGAGATGAAGGTGTCCTGCTGTTCCGACATCTCAGGCGATCTTCTTGGCCGCCTGTTCGGCCTCGAAGCCGAGCTCCAACTGCGGCGCGGGAGCCGGAGTTTCCGGTGAGGCTGGCGGCTCGAACGGCACGGCGGCCTCCACCGCCTCGGCGGGAAGCGCGGGCGCGTCGCCCTGGGCCAGCGACTGGTTGAGCTGGGTTTCCATGCTGGTGAATTCCTGCGTCACGCTGGACTGCAGGTTGCGGGCCGAGTCCTCGACCTGCTGCTGCATCTTCTTCAGTTCGTCGAGCTGGATCTCGCGGTTGATGTCGGATTTGACGTCGCCGACATAGCGCTGCAGACGGCCGAGGAGGTGGCCGGCGGTGCGCGCCACGCGCGGCAGCCGCTCCGGCCCGATGACGACGAGCGCCACCAGGGCAATGACCATCAGCTCGGAAAACCCGATATCGAACATGGCGGCGGAAAGTGCGCGGCGAAAGGGAGGGCTTGCCGGCGCCCGGTCAGGACTTGGTCTTTTCCTTGACTTCGCCTTCGATGGTCTGGCCGGTCACCTGCTGGGGCGGCGCCTCGGCGGATTTCTCGGCAGCGGTGCCTTCCTTCATGCCGTCCTTGAAGCCCTTCACCGCGCCGCCCAGGTCCTGGCCGACGTTGCGCAGCTTCTTGGTGCCGAAAATCAGCACGATGATCAGCAGGACGATCAGCCAGTGCCAGATGCTGAATGAACCCATTGCCTTCCCCTCTTTCTATCTCTTGAGCATGCCCGGCAGGACATCCGGGCCGCCGACGATGTGGATATGCACATGATACACCTCCTGCCGACCCACCCGTCCGGTGTTGATGATGGTGCGGAAGCCGTCGGTGGCGCCCTGCTCGCGCGCCAGCCGCCCGGCAACCGACAGCATGCGCCCCAGCGCCGCCTCGTGGCCGGCCTCGCATTCGTAGAGGGAGGGCAGATGGGCCTTGGGAATGATGAGGAAATGCACCGGCGCGATCGGATTGATGTCATGGAAGGCGAAGACGTGTTCGTCCTCGTAGACCTTCTTGCTGGGAATTTCCCCGCGCGCGATTTTGCAGAAAATGCAGTCCGTCATTTAATTCTCCGTCCGGGATTTTTTCTCGTCGATGCCGGAGATCCCCTCGCGGCGATGCAGTTCAGCCAGCACGTCGTCCGGGCCCAGGCCGAAGTGGGTCAGCAGCACCAGGCTGTGGAACCACAGGTCGGCGGTCTCGCGCACGATGTGCAGCAGGTCCTCGTCCTTGGCCGCCATGATGGTCTCGGCGGCCTCCTCCGCCACCTTCTTGCAGATGGCGTCGGTGCCCTTGTGGTAGAGGCTCGCCACGTAGGACGAGTCGGGTTCGGCTCCCTTGCGCTCCTTGAGCGTCTCGGCCAGCCGGTACAGCACGTGGCAATCGATCATTTGTAGATCTCCTTGGGATCCTTCAGCACCGGATCGGCGGCCACCCAGCGGCCGTCCTCCAGCTTCTGGAAGAAGCAGCTGCGCCGGCCGGTATGGCAGGCGATGCCGCCGACCTGTTCGATCTTCAGCAGCAGCACGTCGTTGTCGCAGTCGGTGCGGATTTCGCTCACCTTCTGCGTGTGGCCGGACTCCTCGCCCTTGTGCCAGAACTTCCTGCGCGAGCGCGACCAGTACACCGCCTCGCCGCATTCCAGGGTTCGTGCCAGCGACTCGCGGTTCATCCAGGCCACCATGAGGATGTCGCCTGTCTGCGCGTCCTGGGCGATGGCCGGCGCCAGGCCGTCCTTGTCCCACTTGATCTCGTCGATTCCGTTCATAGTCTTACCTCGATGCCGCGCGCGCGCATGAACTCCTTGGCCTCGCGCACGGTGTGTTCGCCATAGTGGAAGATGCTCGCCGCCAGCACCGCGTCGGCATGGCCCTCGAGCACGCCCTCGGCCAGGTGCGCCAGGGAGCCGACGCCGCCGCTGGCGATGACGGGGATGCCCACCGCGTCGGAGATCGCCCGCGTCAGCTTCAGGTCGAA
>JADLGU010000091.1 GCA_020849155.1 Rhodocyclaceae bacterium
CGACCACGCCCATGATGTCTTCTTCGCGCATGACGAGCAGCTCCTCGCCCTCGACCTTGACGGTCTGGCCGGCGTACTTGCCGAACAGGACGCGGTCGCCGGCCTTCAGGTCCATGGCGATGCGGTTGCCCTTGTCGTCGCGCTTGCCCGGGCCGACGGCGACGATTTCGCCCTGGTCGGGTTTCTCGGCGGCGGTGTCGGGAATCACGATGCCGGAGGCCGTCTTGCGCTCCTCTTCGAGCCGCTTGACGATCACGCGGTCATGCAAAGGACGAATTTTCATAGAGTTATCTCCTCTCTACCGAATGGTTGCAACGATAGTGAGCAAACGCTCACATTAGGAAAATCAGACGAAACGCCATTAGCACTCATTGCTAACGAGTGCTAATAATAGGGCCGGCGTTAATAAATTTCAAGACCTTTTCCGACTCAAGTCGCTGGGTATTCCGGCCGTATTACCAAAGGAATACGGAGGCGTCATGCTCGACAAGGAACAAGAACTGCTGGGCCTGTTTCAGACCCTGCTGGACAACCTGCCCAGCGGGGTCAGCCTGATGGACAAGGATCTGGGCTTCATGGCCTGGAATGCCGAGTTCAAGCGCCTGCTGCAGTTTCCCGACGAACTCTTCGGCCCTGACACGCCCGACCTGCGCAAACTCGTCCTGTTCAAC
The DNA here is from genome assembly GCA_020849155.1 of Rhodocyclaceae bacterium. Lineage (GTDB taxonomy): Bacteria > Pseudomonadota > Gammaproteobacteria > Burkholderiales > Rhodocyclaceae > Desulfobacillus. The sequence continues at coordinate 672 of JADLGU010000091.1, forward strand.
GCCCGCCGCGGCGAATACGGACCGGGCGATCCTGAAGATCAAGCCGCGTCCATCGTCGAGCGCGCGCGCAAGATGGAGCCCCATGTCTTCGAGCGCACCCGGCCCGACGGCACCGTGCTGGAAATCCGCGGCCGCCCGCTGGCCGGCGGCGGCTTCGTCTCGATCTACACCGACATGACCGAGCGCAAGCGCGCCGAGCAGGAGGTGCAGCGCACCGCTTCCTTCCTCCAGGCGGTGCTGGACAACCTGCCCTTTGGCGTGATGGTGGTGGACAAGGACATCCGCTGTCGCTACTGGAACCGGCAGAGCGAGGGGCTCTTCGGCCTGCCGCCCGGCTTCGTCGCCCGGGGCACGCCGATGGAAGACGTGCTGCGACAGGTCGCCCGCAACGGCATCTACGGGCCAGGCGAGATCGAGGACCACGTCGCGCGGCGCCTGGCCATCATCGGCGCCTTCCAGGAACACGCGCTGGAAATCGCCTGCGCCGACGGGCGCAGCCTGCGGGTCATGGGCGCGCCGGTGATGATCGACGGCCATCCGCAAGGCATGGTCCTGATCCAGGAGGACATCACCGAACGGAAGAACCATCAGGCGACGCTGGAGCGCCTGGCCACCACCGACCATCTCACCGCCCTGCTCAACCGGCGCGCCTTCCTCGAAGGCACCGAGCGCGAGATCCGCCGCGCCCACCGCTACGGCCAGCCGCTCTCGCTGCTGATGCTGGACATCGATCACTTCAAACGCATCAACGACGGCCACGGACACCCGGCCGGCGACGAGGTGCTGCGCCGCGTCGCCGCCGCCTGCCGCGGCCTGCTGCGCGACGAGGACCTGACCGGCCGCCTGGGCGGCGAGGAGTTCGCCGTGACCCTGGTGCAGGCGCCCCTGTCGGCCGCGCTGCTCGTCGCCGAGCGCCTGCGCCAGGCGATCGGCCGGCTGGAGATCGAGCATGCGGGCCGCCGCATCGCCGTCACCGCCAGCATCGGCGTGGCCGAGCACGGCGCCGGCGCCGAAGGGCTGGAGCAGCTGATCTCCCGGGCCGACGAGCGGCTCTATCAGGCCAAGGAAGGCGGCCGCAACCGGATCTGTCCCGCCGCTGCCGCTACAATGGCGGCGTGAGCGCCCGGTCCCCAGACACCCCGCCAGCCAACCTTCGTCGCGCCCTGTGCCTCCTCGCCCTGCTGGCGCTGCTGCCGGCGGGTGCGGCGCGGGCCCAGTCCGAGGAGCGCCTGCCGGCCCCCGTGGCCCGCGTCCTGAAGGCGGCCGGCGTGCCGCCCTCCGCGGTGGCGCTGGTGGTGCAGGACGTCGACGCCCGCCTGCCGCGCGCCAGCTTCAACGCCGACAAGCCGATGAACCCGGCCTCGGTGATGAAACTCCTCACCACCTACGCCGCGCTCGATCTGCTTGGGCCGGCGTACACCTGGAAGACCGAGGCCTACGCCGCCGGGCCGCTCAGGGACGGCGTGCTCGAGGGCGATCTGGTGCTGAAGGGCGGCGGCGATCCGAAGCTCGGCTTCGAGCAGTTCTGGCTGCTGCTGCGCCAGCTGCGCGCCAGGGGTCTGCGCGAGATCCGCGGCGACCTGGTGCTCGACCGCAGCCGTTTCGCCGCCGCCGAGCACGACCCCGCCCGCTTCGACAACGAGCCGCTGCGGCCCTACAACGTCGGCCCCGACGCGCTGCTGCTCAACTTCAAGTCGATCCGCCTCGGCTTCGTCCCGGACGCCGGCAAGAAAACCGTGGCGATCCATGCCGAGCCGGCGCCGGCGCCGCTCGATCTGGTCAACCTGGTGAAGCTCGGCGAGGGCGCCTGCGGCAGCGCCTGGTACGAGGCCATCCGCATGGACCTGGTCCACACCGGCGCGGCGGCACGGCTGATCCTCACCGGCACCTACCCGGCCGCCTGCGGCGAGAAGAGCCGCCACGTCGCCGCGCTCGATCATCCGCAGTACGTCGCCGGCGTCTTCCGCCAGCTGTGGGGCGAGCTGGGCGGCGGCTTCACCGGCGGCCTGCGCGAGGGCGCCTTGCCCGCCTCGGCACGCCTGCTGGCGCGCGCCGATTCGCCTTCGCTGGCCGAGTTGGTGCGCGAGATCAACAAGTACAGCAACAACGTGATGGCGCGGCAGCTCTACCTGACGCTGGGCGCGGAGGCGACGGGGCAGCCGGCGCGCGCCGAGGACGCCGAGGCCGCCGTCCGCGGCTGGCTGGCGCGGAAGGCGCTGCTGATGCCCGAGCTGGTCATCGAGAACGGCGCCGGCCTGTCGCGCGCCGGGCGCATCAGCGCCGACAGCCTGGCGCGGCTGCTGGCCGCCGCCTGGGCCAGCCCGGTGATGCCGGAGTTCATCGCCTCCCTGCCGCTGACGGGGGTCGACGGCACCATGAAAAAGCGGCTCGGCGGCAACGGCGTGGCCGGCCAGGCCCATGTCAAGACCGGCTACCTCGACGGCGTGCGGGCGCTGGCCGGCTACGTCCTCGACCGGCGCGGCAAGCGCGTCATCGTGGTGTTCCTCGCCAACCATCCCAACGCCGCCGCCACCAAGGCGGCGCAGGACGCCCTGCTGGTGTGCGCCTGGGAGCGGAGCTGCTGATGCGGCGCCTGGCGCTGCTCGCCGCCGGCTTCGCCTACATGGTGCTGCTGATCGAGGCGCTGCGCGCGGCGGTGGCCTGGTGGCGCGGCGAGGCGGACCTCGGCCCGCTCGACTTCGCGCTGATCGGCCTGCTGCCGATCCTGGCCTGGATCTGGTGGCGCCACCTGTCGATGTTCCGCAAGGACTGCGGCAAAACCGCCTGCCGGCCGCCGTCTTAGGCAGACCGACTTTTCATTTGGCATGGCCTGAAAGCCTGTGATATACACGGGCTTTGGTCGCCGCGAGGAAGGTCGCCATGTGCCTGCAGAAGTCCGCCGTCCGTCCCTACCAGAAGTGGCGCTGGGCCGGCGACGAGATCGCCACCAGCCCGGTGATCCCGGCGGCGCGCCGGGTGGCCGGCAGCCGCCGCCGCGGCTATCCGATCGACATCCGTGAATACCTTTCCATCGACGGCAACGCGGTGGTGCGCCGCTGGCTGGAGCAGGAGGTGCTCGGCAAGCTGAAGAAGGCCGACCAGCTGCGCTTCCTGTTCCGCACGCGCGGCGCCTTCGACTTCCGCGCCCAGGTGATCCGCCAGGCCATGGGCCGCCTGCACTACCGGCCCGGCCAGCGCGGCTTCGACCAATGGCTGTTCCCCGACGAGACCCTGCATGTCGGCGGCGGCGACTGCGAGGACCTGGCCTTCGTCTGCGCCGCGCTGCTGGCCGCCAGCGGCATTTCGAGCGACTGCATCCGCGTCGCCCTCGGCAGCCTGGTGGACCATTCGCGCCCGGAGGCGCCGCGCGCCTGGGACCACGCCTGGGTGGCGTACCAGCAGGAAAGCGGGGCCTGGGAGATCCTCGAGCCGCTGGCCTGGGTGCGCGGCCGGGACGAGGCCGCCGGCGCTGACGGCGCCGCCGAGGCGCCCTGCGACATCGAGTACGTCCCGCACTTCGTCTTCAACAACCGCCACCTGTGGCGCATCCGCGGCCAGACGCGGCGCGCCGGCCAGCCCTTCGCCGACTATCTGGCGGGCCGCCCGGACAACTTCTGGAGCGGCTTCGACCCCGCCTTCGCCGCCAAGGTGCACGACGAGATCTTCGACCTGGCGCTGCGGCCCAAGGGCGTCTCCGACGGCGATCTGTACGCCATCAAGTCGGCCAGCCTGGCGGTGGATGTGAATGTGCTCGGCTACGACCCGCGCGACCATTTCGACTTCGCCTACATCGACGAGAGCTGGCGCCGCGTCGAGGAGCGGCTGAAATCGCCGGACGTCTGGGACTTCGCGCTGGCCGGCCACGCCATCGCCGATTTCTATGCCCATACCCTCTACGGCCACTTCACCGCCAGCCAGGCCGTCGGCGGCGCCCTGCCGGTGTACGATCCGGCCCGGCCGCTGCCGCCGGCGCAGCTGCGCTACGATTTCCTCGCCGGGGCGCCGCTGCCGCACTGCCAGGACCCGGCCGCCACGGTCGACGCCCGCTGGGGCGGCAGGCTGATCAGCGGCCAGTGGTGGCGCTGGTACTCGACCTATCCGGACGAGCTGGAGGCGGAGGTGGGGCCGCGCTTCTGCCTGCCCGACCACGACATCCTGGCGGTGGACGGGCCGACCGACACCCGCGGCCATTTCCTCTACAAGAGCGCCGCCGAGTTCCGCCGCCAGTACACGCTGCGGCGCAACGCCGCCGTGGCGCATGTCGCCCAGGCCTACGACGCCTGGCAGGCCGCACGATAAAATCCAGTTCGGGAGGGGACCTCATGGCACCGAAGCAGACCGTCGTCCGCAAGTACGATGCGCGGCCCGACACCATCGATTTCCGCGACAGGCTCTACGAGGCGACGCTGGTCGAGGTGCCGTTGCGGCGCGACCTCGACGAGTACCTCAAGGCCGGCGTGCCGGTGCTGAACCAGCGCAGCGAGGGGGCCTGCACCGGCTTCGGCCTGGCCACCGTGGCGCACTACCTGCTGCGCACCCGCCGGGTGGTGCCGGACCTGAATCCGGTCAGCCCGCGCATGTTCTACGAGATGGCGCGCCGTTACGACGAATGGCCGGGCACCGCCTACTCCGGCTCCAGCGCCCGCGGCGCCATGAAGGGCTGGCACAAGCACGGCGTCTGCGGCGAGGCCGACTGGCCCTACACGCCCGCCCAGTCCGGCGGCATCCTCGACCGCCAGCGGGCCCTGGCGGCGCAGCAGCGCCCGCTCGGCGCCTACCTGCGGGTGAACCACCGCGACATCGTCGCCCTGCATGCCGCCCTCAGCGAAGTGGGGATCCTCTACGCCACCGCCAGCGTGCACGCCGGCTGGGAGCGGGTCGGCCGCGGCGGCGCGATCAGCCGCAACGGAGCCGACGGCACGCCCCACCCGCTCCTCGGCGGCCACGCCTTCGCCATCGTCGCCTACGACCGGCACGGCCTCTGGCTGCAGAACTCCTGGGGCAAATCCTGGGGCAAGGGCGGCTTCGCCCGCCTCAGCTACGACGACTGGCTGGAGAACGGCACCGATGTCTGGGTGGCGCGCCTGGGCGCGCCGATCGAGCTCGTCTCGGCGCAGAGCGGCGCCCGGCTGCACGCGGCCGGCGTCCGCAACCCGCGCGCCTACGCCAGCGCCGACCTGCGGCCGCACATCATCAGCATCGGCAACGACGGCCTGCTCACCGACAAGGGCGAGTACGGCAATTCGGCAGAGGAAGTGAAGGCGATCTTCGCCAGCGACTTCCAGTCGATCACCAAGGACTGGCAGCAGAAGCGCCTGCTGCTCTACGCCCACGGCGGCCTGGTGAGCGAGGACGAGATCGTCGAGCGCATCGTCCGCGAGCGGCCGCGCCTGCTCGCCAACTGGATCTACCCGGTCTATTTCGTCTGGCACACGGGCTTCGGGGATGCCCTCAGGTATTTCCTCGAGGACCTGATGCGCAAGCGCCGGCCCGAGGGACTGCTGGAAGCCGCCAAGGAGTTCCTCTTCGAGCGGATCGACGACGGCCTCGAAGTGCTGGCGCGCCATTTCGGCGGCAAGCTGCTGTGGGAGGAGGTCAAGAACAACGCGCTGCTGTCCACCGTCGAGCAGCAGGGCGGCGCCCGCCTCGCCGCGCAGTGCATCCAGGCGCTGTGCCAGTCCGATGCCAAGGTGGAGGTGCACGCCCTGGCCCACAGCGCCGGCGGCATCTTCCACGCCCTGCTGATGCAGTACCTGACCACCCAGGATGAGATCGCCAGCGGGCCGCTAAAGGGGCAAGGCGGGCTCGGCATCCCGGTGCGGACCTGCACGCTGTGGGCGCCGGCCTGCCGCATCGACCTCTTCAAGCAGACCTACCTGCCGGCCATCGAGTCCGGCCGCATCGGCCGCTTCGCCCTGTACACCCTCGACGACAAGCACGAGCGGGACGACAACTGCGCCAACATCTACCACAAGTCGCTGCTCTATCTGGTCTCCAACGCCGGCGAGGATCCGGAAGTCCCGGGACCCGGGCAGCCCGAATGCGGCCCCCTGCTCGGCATGCAGAAATTCGTCCGCCAGGACGCGGCGCTGGCGAGCTTGTTCTCCTCGAAGGCAGACTGGGTGATCGCGCCCAACCAGAAGCCGAAGGATTCGGTCGACGCCTCCGAAGCGACCCGGCACGACAACATCGACGACGACGAGATCACCATCAACGCCACGCTGCGTCGTATCCTCGGCCAGGCGCCGGTCGAGCTGCCCGACGGCATCGGCCGCTCCCGCGTGGCCACCCGCGAACTGCGCAAGCGCCTGGCCTGATGCCTCAGCCGCCCGGGCCGCGGCTCACTGCGGCATCTCCCGCCCGGAGACCAGCCGCAGCCAGCCGCGCGCGATGCGGTAGAGCACCCACAGGCCGGACAGCAGGGCGATGACCCAGGCCAGCGGCAGCCCGATAAAAGTCAGTCCCGCCAGCACGGCGAGCGCCAGCCACAGCAGGGCGAACCAGAAGGTGCGGATCTGCCAGCGGAAGTGGGATTCGAGAAAGCTGCCGCGCGTCTCGCCGCGCTTGACGTAGTTGAGGACGACGGCGATGAGCGACGGCCAGCCGGTGAGGAAGGCGGTGACGATGAAGGCCGCGCCGACGAGGCCGGTCACGGCGCTGAAGGCGTGCAGGCCGTAGATGACGTGGGTCAGCGTCAGCAGGCCCTGCGGCGGCCGGGCCAGCCCCGTGGCGTGATCGATCTCCGTCACAGTCCGAGCTCCTTCCAGAGTTCATCCACGCGCCGCTTCACGTCGGCATCCATGGCGATGGCGCGGCCCCACTCGCGCGCCGTCTCGCCCGGCCACTTGTTGGTGGCGTCGATGCCCATCTTGGAACCGAGGCCCGCCACCGGCGAGGCGAAGTCGAGGTAGTCGATCGGCGTGTTCTGCGCGATGAGCGTGTCGCGCGCGGCGTCGACGCGGGTGGTCAGCGCCCACACCACGTCCTTCCAGTTGCGTGCGTCGATGTCGTCGTCGACGACGATGATGAACTTGGTGTACATGAACTGGCGCAGGAAGCTCCAGATGCCGAACATCACGCGCCTGGCGTGGCCGGGGTACTGCTTCTTCATGCTCACCACCGCCAGGCGGTAGGAGCAGCCCTCGGGCGGCAGGTGGAAGTCGACAATTTCCGGGAACTGCTTCTGCAGCAGCGGCACGAAGACTTCGTTGAGCGCCACGCCGAGCATGGCCGGC
>JADLGU010000092.1 GCA_020849155.1 Rhodocyclaceae bacterium
ACGCGCTACCACTCGCTCGCCATCGAACGCGAATCGCTGCCGGCCTGCCTCGAAGTGACCGCCTGGACCGACGACGGCGAGATCATGGGCGTGCGTCACCGCGAGTTTGCCGTCGAGGGGGTGCAGTTCCACCCCGAGTCCGTCCGCAGCGAGCACGGACACCGCCTCCTGAAGAACTTCTTGCAGGGTCGCTAGGAACGCCGGATAATATGGCTATCTAAATAGCCATTTGGGCGGAGCCGTGGATAAAACCTATTCGATTGCCGAGGCCCGCAACGATCTTTCGGGCGTGGTACGCGAAGCAGAAGCCGGCCGGCCGGTGACGCTGTCGCGCCGCGGCCGTCCGGTTGCCGTCGTCGTGTCGGCCAGCGAATTTGCCCGGCTGGCGCCGCAGCGTCGTGCCGTGGCCACGGCAATCGACGCTTTCCGGCGCGATCACGGCGCCAGCCTCGATGATGCCGATTGGCTTCCCGCGCGGGACTCCTCGGCCGGCAGGAACGTATGGCGGCCCTGAGTCTGCGCTATCTGCTGGACACCAACATCCTTTCCGAAGCGACACGCGCCACGCCCGACGCCAAGGTCCTGTCGCAATTGCGGCGGCATGGCGACCGGATCGCCACATCGGCCGTGTCCTGGCATGAATTGCACCACGGTCTGGCGCTGATGCCGCTCTCGCGAAAGCAAACCGCCATTGCCGCTTATCTCGAGTCGCTGGCCCGGGCCGAGCTGCCGGTGCTTCCCTATGCTGCCGAAGCCGCGGAATGGCATGCCCGCGAAAGAGCGCGACTTGCGGCAGCAGGCCGGACGGCACCCTTCATCGACGGACAGATCGCCGCCATCGCCCATGTGAATGGACTTGTGCTCGTGACCCGCAACACGGCCGATTTCAGCCATTTTTCCGGTCTCAAGCTTCAGAACTGGTTTTCGCAAAACTAAAGGACTCCCATGATCACCCCGCAGGAAGCGCTGCAGCGCACCATCGAGCACCGCGAGATCTTCCACGACGAGATGCTGCACCTGATGCGGCAGATCATGGGCGGCCAGATCACGCCGCTGATGGTCGCCGCCATCCTCACCGGCCTGCGCGTCAAGAAGGAGACCATCGGCGAGATTTCCGCCGCGGCGCAGGTGATGCGCGAGCTGTGCACCCGCGTCGAGACGCCGCACAACCCGCATTTCGTGGACATCGTCGGCACCGGCGGCGATTCCGCCCACACCTTCAACATCTCCACCGCCTCGGCCTTCGTCGCCGCCGCGGCCGGCGCCACGGTGGCCAAGCACGGCAACCGCAGCGTCTCCTCGAAGTCCGGCTCGGCCGACGTGCTGGAGGCGCTCGGCGCCCGCATCGACCTCACCGCGCCGCAGGTGGCCGAGTGCATCCGCGCCACCGGCATGGGCTTCATGTTCGCGCCCAACCACCATCCGGCCATGAAGAACGTCGCTCCGGTGCGGCGCGAGATGGGCGTGCGCACCATTTTCAACATCCTCGGCCCGCTCACCAACCCGGCCGGCGCGCCCAACACCCTGATGGGCGTCTTCCATCCCGACCTCGTCGGCATCCAGGTGCGCGTCATGCGCGAGCTGGGCGCCAGCCACGTCATGGTGGTGTGGGGCAAGGACGGCATGGACGAGATATCGCTCGGTGCGGCGACCCTGGTCGGCGAGTTGAAGGACGGCGAGATCCGCGAATACGAGATACACCCCGAGGACTACGGCCTGCAGATGGTCTCCAACCGCGGCCTGCGCGTCGCCGATGCCGCCGAGTCGAAGACCATGCTGCTGGAGGCGCTTGCCAACACTCCCGGCACGCCGCGCGAAATTGTCACCCTGAACGCCGGCGCCGCTCTGTACACGGCGAATCTCGTCGGTTCGGTCGCCGACGGCATCAGTCGGGCGCGCGAGGCCATCGCCGGCGGCGCGGCGCGCGCCAAGCTCGACGAGTTCGTGAGCTTTACGCAGAAGTGCAAATGAAACCACTTTCAACACAGAGGGCACAGAGGCACAGAGGGCACAGATAAAAGCTTCGATAACATGTCTTCATGGTTTTCTCCGTGATCTCTGTGTCTCCGTGCCCTCTGTGTTGAATGCGTTTGCTTATAGGTTTTTATGTCCGACATCCTGCAGAAGATCCTCGTCGTCAAGCGCGAGGAAGTCGCCGCCGCGCAGGCGGCGAAGCCGCTGACCGCGCTGCGCGCCGAGGCCGAAGCGCAGTCGCCGCCGCGCGATTTCACCGGCGCTATCCGTGCAAAAATCGGTGCAAAAGTCAGTCGCCGTGAGACGGCGGTCATCGCCGAACTCAAGAAGTCCAGCCCGTCGAAGGGCGTCATTCGCCCCGATTTCCGCCCCGGCGAGATCGCCGCGAGCTATGCCGCCCACGGCGCCGCCTGCCTGTCGGTGCTCACCGACCGCCAGTTCTTCCAGGGCGCGCCGGCATACCTCGTCGAGGCGCGCGCCGCCTGCGCCCTGCCGGTGCTGCGCAAGGATTTCATCGTCGACGCCTACCAGGTGCTCGAGGCGCGCGCCATGGGCGCCGACGCCATCCTGCTCATCGTCGCCGCGCTCGATTTGCCGCGCATGCGCGACCTCGTCTCGCTCGCCCGCGGGCTCGGCAGGGCCGTGCTGGTCGAGTCGCACGACG
>JADLGU010000093.1 GCA_020849155.1 Rhodocyclaceae bacterium
CGCGGTTGAAGTTCAGCCAGGCCGAGCCGCGCAGGTGGCGGGCGTTGCTCATCAGCTTGTTGCCCTTCAGGTGCTTCTCGAAGAGCTTCTCGCAGAAGGCGATCGAGCCGGCCTGGTCGAGCTTGTCGAGCCCGGCGGCCTGCCAGGTCTCCTCGCGGCATTCGACGATGAAGGTGCTGGTGTCGCGGTCGAACTGGTAGGCGTGCACCTGGAACCAGCCCCATTCCGAGGGCTCGGTGATGAAGGTGAAGGCGTTGAGCTTGAGGCGGGTGCCGAGCCAGATGTAGCGGCACTTGCGCACGTCGATGTCGGGCTGGAAGTGCTGGAGATACTTGTTGCGCACCTTGCTATGCACGCCGTCGGCGGCGACGATCAGGTCGGCGCCGGCCAGCCTCGGATCGTCGTCGTTCTCGATCTCGGTCTCGAAGACCTGCTTCACGCCGAGCGCGGCGGCGCGCGCCTGCAGGATGTTGAGGAGGCGCTGGCGGCCGATGCCGCAGTAGCCGTGGCCGCCCGAGGTGATCTTGCGGCCCTTGAAGAAGACGTCGCAGTCGTCCCAGTGGTGGAAGTTGCGGGTGATCTCGGCGTAGCTCTGCGGGTCGGCCAATTGGAAATTGCCGAGTGTGGCGTCGGAGAAGACCACGCCCCAGCCGAAGGTGTCGTCGGGGCGGTTGCGCTCGTAGATGGTGATGTCGTGGGCCGGGTCGGCCTGCTTCATGAGGATGGCCAGGTAGAGGCCCGCCGGTCCGCCGCCGATGCATGCGATGCGCATTTAGCTTTCCTTTCCTTCCGAGCCGGAAAAACGCCGCTTTACCGTAATTATTGAAGCTTAAAATAAATCGGTGTCGCGCACAAGCTCACGAGGAAAAACATTCAAAAGGAATATCAATAAACAATAATATTTAGACATGAATAATATCAGTGTGGCCTGCGCCGGCCTTGAGGCAAATCAAACCGGTTAAGCAGGGCTTAAGCCGGCGCGGCCACAGTCCGGTTCCATGTTCATCGTGAAAGGGAACCGATCATGAAAAAACCCGTACTCCTGTTTTTACTGGCTGTCACGAGCACGGCCTGGTCCGCAGCGCCGCGCGATCTGGCCGAGGCCTATGCCGCCGAGGCGTCTCGGCAGGCGCCAGGCTTCAAGGCCTCGCCGCAACGCGGCGCCGAGTTCTACGCGAAACGCTTCGCCGTCTCCGACAAGATGCCGGCCTGCAGCGCCTGCCATACCGATTCGCCGGCCCGTCCCGGCCAGCATGCCGTCACCGGCAAGGCCATCAAGCCGCTGGCGCCGCGCGCTGAAGCGGCGCGCTTCAGCGACCCGGCCAAGGTGGAGAAATGGTTCCGCCGCAACTGCACGGAAGTGCTGGGGCGCGAATGCAGCGCCGCCGAGAAGGCCGATTTCGTTTCGTTCGTAGCGGAGGGCCTGTGAAAAATACCTTGTTGATTGCCTGCGCCGGCCTGGCGCTCTCCCTGCCCGCGCGCGCCGACAGTCTGCCGCTGCCGGCCGATGCGCCGCCGTCGTTCAAGGCCGAGTGCGGCGGCTGCCACCTGCCGTTTCCGCCGGCACTGCTGACGGCGCCGGACTGGAAGCGCGTCATGGCGAGGCTCGACAGGCATTACGGCGACAACGCCAGCCTCGACGAGACGACGCGGCGCGAGATCGAAGGCTTTCTGGTGCGCCACGCCGCGACGCGCAGCCGCTTGAGCGGCGCCGGCGATCCGCCGCGCCTGACGCGCACGGAATGGTTTCTGCGCGAGCACCGCAAGGTGCCTGACGGAATATGGCGCGACGCGCGGGTGAAAAGCGCATCGAATTGCGCCGCCTGCCATACGCGCGCCGAGGCGGGGAGCTTCCGAGAGCGGGAGATCGTGCTGCCCGGCGCGGGAAAGCGGGAGAGGGACTGACATGAAAAAGATCCTGGTGTGGGACCTGCCGGTGCGCCTCGGCCACTGGCTGATGGTGGGCGGCTTTGCACTCGCCTGGGCGACGGGCGACAGCGAGAAATGGCGGCTGGTGCACGTCTTCGCCGGCAGCACCGTCATGGCGGTGGCGGCGTACCGCCTGCTGTGGGGCGTCGTCGGCAGCCGCACCGCCCGCTTCGCCGAATTCGTGCGCGGGCCGGGCCAGGCCTTCGCCTACCTGGAAAGCCTGCTGCGGGCGCGGCCGCCGCACTATGCCGGCCACAACCCGGCCGCCGGCCTGGCCATCGTGCTGCTGCTCGGCCTTGCGCTGGCGAGCGGCGCCAGCGGCTGGCTGACGTATCAGGAGATCGGCGGCGAATGGCTGGAGGAATTCCACGAGGTCCTCACCGGGACGATGCTGGGCGTCGTCGGCGTGCACCTCCTGGGCGTGCTGGTCGGCAGCCTGGCCCACCGCGAGAACCTTGTCTGGGCCATGGTCACCGGACGCAAGCTGGGTGCGCCGGAGGAGGCGATCCGCGGACAGCGCTTTCTGGCCGCGCTGACGCTGCTCGCCTGGACCGCCGCCGCGGCATGGTGGCTGGCGCGCTGAACCGCGATAACATGACCGCATGAAAATTCTCCTCGTCGAAGACGACCGCCTCCTCGGCGACGGCATCCGCGCCGGCCTGATGCAGGCCGGCTTTGCCGTCGACTGGGCGCAGGATGGCCGCGCCGCCGAGCTGGCGCTCTCCGGCGAGGCCTACGACGCCGTGGTGCTCGACCTCGGCCTGCCGCGCCTCTCCGGCATGGAGCTGTTGGCGCGCGCGCGCGCCGCGCGCAACGCGGTGCCGGTGCTGATCCTCACCGCGCGCGACACGGTGCCGGACCGCATCGCCGGTTTGGACGCCGGCGCCGACGATTACCTGGTGAAGCCCTTCGACCTGGGCGAGTTGCAGGCGCGGCTGCGCGCGCTGCTGCGGCGCGCCGGCAACCAGGCCGAACCGGTGCTCTCGCACGGCGGGTTCAGGCTCGACCCGGCGGCGCGCAGCGTCACCCGGGAAGGCCGGCCGGTCGAGCTGTCGGCGCGCGAATTCGCCGTGCTGCACGCCCTGCTGCTCAACGCCGGCCGCGTGCTCTCGAAGGCGCAGCTGGAGGAGAAGCTCTACGGCTGGGGCGAGGAGATCGAGAGCAACGCCGTCGAGGTCTTCGTGCATCACCTGCGCCGCAAGCTGGCCCCCGACCTGATCCGCACGGTGCGCGGTGTCGGCTACATGATTCCCAAGGCGGCCGAATGACCCCTTCCCTGCGCCGCCGCCTGCTGGTCCTGCTGCTGGGCACCGTGCTGGCCGCCTGGCTGGCGACGGCGCTGTTCACCTACTTCGACGCCCGCCACGAGATCGGCGAGATGCTCGATGCCCAGCTCGCCCAGTCGGCCGGTCTGATCGCCGCGCAGCTCGAGCACGAGATCGAGGACGACCACGACGAGGCGGCGCCGCGGCAGTACAAATACGCGCGCAAGATCGCCTTCCAGGTATGGGACCGCAAGGGCCGCCTCGTGCTGCGCTCGGCCGGCGCGCCGGAGACGCGGCTGCAAAGTCAGTCCGAGGGATACGGCGATGCGACGATCGGCGGCAAGCGCTGGCGGGTCTTCAGCCGTTGGGACGAGCACCGGCATTACGTGGTGCAGGTCGCCGAACGCTACGAATTCCGCGACGGGCTGGCGCAGAGCGTGGCGAGCCACCTGCTGCACCCGCTGTACTTCGCCCTGCCGGCGCTCGCGCTGCTGGTCTGGCTGGCGGTGGGGGCGGGGCTGGCGCCGCTGGCGGGCGTGGCGCGCGAGGTGGCGCGGCGCGATCCCGACAATCTCGCGCCCCTCGAC
>JADLGU010000094.1 GCA_020849155.1 Rhodocyclaceae bacterium
ACGCCTGCTACGGCTCGGGCGTGGTGCCGCTCGGCTACTACCCGAACTGGCGCGACCAGATCTTCGTCGGCCGCGGCGCCATGAACGTCAACGGCGTCGGCGGCGCGAACTGTCCGGCCGTCCTGCTCTTCTCCGGCCAGCGCGGGCCCGGCCAGCTGCGCCAGTCGCTCGCCAACCGCAGCCTCGCCGCCAACTATCTGGAAGGCATCAACCTGGCCAGCTACACCGGGGCCGGCACGCTGTTCTCCGGGCCGGAGCTGTTCGAGCGCGTCTCGCCGACGCAGACGCTGTTCCAGGACATCGTCCGCTGCGTACCCTCGACGCCGAGCTTCGTCACCACCAGTTCGCCCGGTCTGGCCCTCGCCGGCCTGCCGCAGCTCGCCAACTACTCGCCGACCACCCGTATCCTGACGCTCGGCCAGCCGGTGGCGGCGGCCCTGCCCGGCAGCGTCAACAATTTCCTCTACGGCTGCGCCTGGCGCCCCGAGAGCCACACCCTGGGCGGCGGCCTGCGCAGCTATTTCACCTTCCGCATCAACGATACCGGCGGGGCGACCTGGCCGACCATGGGCATCACCTTCGCCATGGTCGACGGCGACAACAACGCCACCGACGCCTGCGGCGCCGCCGCCCAGCACCTGGGCTATTCCGGCAACAACACCGAGTCGCCCTTCATCGTCCAGCCGAAGATCGCCTTCGAGGTCGATCCGCGGCGGGAAACGGGATTCGAATATTCTATTTTGAAACCCGATCACCTCCTGAACGGCCGCAACGACCCGGCCTCCCCCGCCTATACCGGAGGCCACGTCGCGATCAGCTATTGGGGCGGCGAGACAACGATCTTAGGCACTTTACCGACTCCCTGCACTCCACCTGCTGCACCGCAGCCACCGCTCAATCTTTTCTGCGCCCTGCCACAAGAAGAAGACGACAACGTCCATGCCTGGCCGACGTTGCTGATGCCGCAGGTCCGCACCGGCTATCCTCCTCCGCCGACCAACCCTGCTGTTCCTTTGCCGGAACTGGCGGTGCCGCCGAATGCTCCGATGGGGGTTTATAAGCTTGACACCGACCTCACCGCAACGCCGGTCAACAAGGATTTCCACGTCCGCGTCGAACTCACCCGCACCGGCTTCACCCGCGTCGCCACCGCCGCCAACCTCGACCTCAGCGCGCCGGGCAATCCCGTCAATGGCGTGACCCTCGTCGCCGGCGACCGCGTCTGGGTGCGCTACCAGACCGTCTCCGCCGACAACGGCTTCTACACCTGGAACGGCCCCGCCGTGCCGATGACCCGTGTTGCCGACGGCGAGTCCGCCTCCAACTTCAGCCTGCCGCGCGTGCGTGTCGCCACCACCGGCCCCATCGACACCAATCTGCCGGGCGACACCCTCGACGGCGTCTACCTCTTCGACGGCGACCGGGTGCTGGTGAAGAACCAGGCCGCCCCGGCGCAGAACGGCGTCTACGTCTGGCATGCGGCGGCCCTGCCCATGACCCGCGCCGAGGACGCCGACAGCGCCGCCGAGCTGGCCGGCATGGTGGTGGAAGTGCGCCAGGGCGGCAGCAACGCCGGCAGCATCTGGCGCCAGAACACCACCAGCCTCGTCCTCGACACGACGGCGCTCTCCTGGAGCAACATCCGCGTCAAACTGGCCGTCGATCCGCCCCCGGCCATCGACGTCGCCAATCCCGGGGCCACGCTCGACGGCATCCGCATGAAGGCCGGCGACCGGGTGTTCATCAAGACCAAGGGCATCTACATCTGGAACGGCGCTGCCCTGCCCATGACCGCGGCGCCGGCGCCCGACAACGCCGCCGGCGGCATCGTGCAGATCCTGCAGGGCTCGGAGGCTTCCTCCTGGTGGCGCTACGACGGCGCCGCCTGGACGCGCCTGTCGGTGCGCGTCGCCGCGCAGTCGAACCTGAATCTGGCCGCTCCCGGCTTGACCATTGACGGGGTCGACATGAGCACGCCGCCCCCGGTCGACAATCTGGTCCTGGTCAAAAACCAGACCAATGCGGCAGAAAATGGCATCTACGTCTGGACTGGCGCGCTTGTTCCAATGACCCGCGCCGCCAACGCCGCCACCCCGGCGCTGCTCGCCGGCGCCCTGACCCAGGTGCTGGCCGGCAGCGACGTCGGCCGCGCCTTCCGCCAGACCACCCTCCCCGCCAGCGGCACCATCGACGTCAGCCCGGTGCAGTGGGCCGCGCTCGACCGCTCGACCAGCTACCTGCTGGAGATCTGGATCCTGCTCGACAGCGTCAGCTACACCGACAAGATCGCCGCCATGAAGGACACCACCCGCGCCATGAGCCTGCTCTACCCGGGCTTCACAGCGCATTTGCAGGACAGGCCGGTGATACCCTATTCTTTCCGCAACGCGCGCCCGGGCTTCACCATCGGCCAGCGCACTTCCGTCAACGACCAGACGGTATCCATCATGAATTCGTTCACGACATGGCTCGAATGACCGCCGTCCCGCGCAGACCGACTTTTGCCCGCGGCTTCACGCTCACCGAAATGGCGGTGGTGCTGGTGATCGTGGCGCTGCTGATCGCCGGCCTGGTGATTCCGCTGGCCACCCAGCAGGACATCCGCGCCCGCCAGGAGACCGAGAAGACGCTCAACGACATCCGCGAGGCGCTGATCGGCTTCGCCATCGCCAACGGCCGCCTGCCGCGGCCCTCGGCCCTGGCCGGCGGCGCCCCCGACGGCACCGAGCGGGCCGCCTGCGCCACCGATGCCGACTGCCACGGCTTCCTGCCCTGGGCCGTGCTCGGCATGCCGCGCCAGGACGGCTGGGGCAAGTTCATCCGCTACAGCGTGACGCCGGCCTTCGCCAACGCCGGCTTCACCCTCACCACCGTCGCCAACCGCACGGTGCAGACCCGCGACGGCGGCGGCGCCGCGGTCTTCCTGGCCGGCCAGGCCGCCTGCAACACCGCCAACCAGTGCGTCCCGGCGGTGGTCTTCTCGCAAGGCAAGCTGAACTGGGGCAGGAACGACGGCGGCGACATCCCCGACGGCTCGGCCACCAACGCCGACGAGGACGTCAACGACGCCGGGCCGACCAACTACTTCAGCCGCCTGCCGGTGATCGACACCGCTGCCGCGGGCGGCGAGTTCGACGACGTCGCGATCTGGCTGCCGACCGCCATCCTCGCCAACCGGATGATCAGCGCCGGCCGGCTGCCCTGAGATTCAGCAAGTTGCGGCTATGCCGCCATCCTTGCCAGCGCGCCCCATTCCTGCGAAACTTCGCTGAAAGGCGGGCCCACCCGTCGCAACCCTTACGGAGACCCGCATGACGGGTGGCTCAACCAGCCTCCTCGACAGACTGCGCACCGCCGGCATCGATCCGAGCGACAGCGACGATCTGCGTCTGAACAAGTCGCTGCTGATGTTCGCCACCGGCCTGGCCAGCGTCGCCTCGATGCTCTGGCTGGTGATCTACTGGAGCCTGGGGCCGCAGCTCTCCTCGAACCTGCCCTTCGCCTTTCAGATGCTGCTGGCCATCAACCTGGCCGTCTACATCAAGTGGGGCAACTTCAATTTCTTCCGCCTCAGCCAGCTTTCGCTGTTCCTGTTCTTTCCTTTCGTCGTGCAATGGAGCATCGGCAACTTCATCACCGCCAGCGGCATCACCATCTGGGGCCTGCTGGCGCCGGTCGGGGCGATCCTGTTCTTCGGGGTGCGCGAGGCCTTCGCCTGGTTCATCGCCTACCTGTTCCTGCTGCTGATGTCGGGGTTCTTCGACTACCACCTGGCCTCGCTGGAAATGCAGACCAAGTCGCTGGTCCCCATCCGCACCGCGGTGGTGTTCTTCGCCCTCAACTTCGCGGCGGTGTCCACCATCGTCTTCCTGCTGCTGCGCTTCGCCACCATCGAGAAGCAGCGGGCCCAGGAGCGGCTCTCCGACGCCCACCGCCTGCTGCAGATCGAGCAGGAGCGCTCGGAGCGCCTGCTGCTGAACATCCTGCCCGGCACCGTGGCCGAGCGCCTGAAGAGCAGCAACCAGACCATCGCCGACGGCTTCGCCGACGTCACCGTGATGTTCGCCGACATCGTCAACTTCACGCATGTCGCCGAGGGCATGGCGCCGACCCAGGTGTTCGCCATGCTCAACCGGATCTTTTCCTCCTTCGACGAGCTGGCGGAAAAATACGGACTGGAGAAGATCAAGACCATCGGCGACGCCTACATGGTGGCGGGCGGGCTCAACGACGGCGAAGTCGATTACTCCGACGCCATCGCCGACATGGCGCTGGCCATGCGCGACCTGCTGCGGCGCGACTTCTCGGTGAACGAGTCCCATCTCGAAGTGCGCATCGGCATCGGCACCGGCCCGGTGGTGGCCGGCGTGGTCGGCAAGAAGAAGTTCATCTACGACCTGTGGGGCGACACGGTGAACATCGCCAGCCGCATCACCTCCGAGGGGGTGCCGGGGATGATCCAGGTGGACACGACCACCTGGCGACGCCTCAAGGACCGCTTCGACTTCTATGAGCCGCAGACCATCTACCTGAAGGGCAAGGGCGACACCGAAGTGCATCGCCTCGTCGGCCGCAGGCAGGCCGGCCAGGCGGCGCTCAGCCAACCGTAGCGGAATCGGCCTCCGCCGGCCGGCCCAGCTCGAAGCACACCCGCCCCGGCTCGTTGCACATCACCCTCAGTTCATAGCCATAGAACTGGGCATGCCGGGCGGTCTGGTAGAGGCCGATGCCGAGCCCGGCGCTCGAGGCCACCGGCTCGCGCAGCAGGGTTTCCCTGACATCGGCGGGAATGGCGGCGCCGTCGTCGCAGACCGTCAGCGTCGGTTGCGGATCGAGGCCGAGGCCAACGCTGATCCGCAGCATCGGCGCGTCCTTCTTCTTGGCGAGGGCGTTTTCCAGGAGATTCTCCGCGGCGCTGTTGAACAGCGTCGCCGGCAGCGGCTGCTCCGAATCGAGGCGCGCCGGGCTGAAGCTGATCCCCTCCCGGGCATAGCGCGACTGCAGGGCCTCCCACCAGCGCCCGGCGGCCAGCATCTGGGCGCCCTCCAGCTCCGGGCGGCGGAGCTTGTCCATGGTCTGCTGCAGGCGCTGGGCGATCACCGGCAGCTGGCG
>JADLGU010000095.1 GCA_020849155.1 Rhodocyclaceae bacterium
ACGCTGCCGAGAAGATCCGCGTGAACTCCGTGCACCCCGATTTCATCTGGACTCCCCTGGTCGAGAAACTCGCAATGGACTCTCCGGAGGGCCTGGACAGTTTCCGCCAACACCTCGGCAGCTTGCACCCCATCGGCCACGTGGGGGAACCGGACGACGTGGCCTACGGCATCCTGTATCTGGCCTCCGACGAATCGAAGTTCGTCACCGGCAGCGAGCTGGTGATCGACGGGGGCTACACGGCGCGCTGAGCGGCCGCCGCAAATGAAAAACCCGGCGCCTGCCGGGTTTTTTTCGAGCGACGGAGCGGCCACCGCTTCAGACGGCGTCCTTGCCCGGCTTGTTGGCCGCGCGCTTGGCGCCCGGCTTCGGCCCGCGCGCCGGCGTGGGCAGGTTGCCGGCCAGGCGGCAGCAGATGCCCTCGATCTTGCGGCCGTCGACGTATCGCGTCACCTCGCAGCAGATCACCTCGCCGGCCGAGGACAGCCGCGACACGTGGCTCTTCACCTGCGCCACCGGGATGCGCAGCGCCTTGGCGATGTCGACGTCCAGCCCCTCGCCATTGGCCTTGAGGAATTCGATGATCAACGCGTTCATCCGGATGCTCCGGAAAAGGTCGGCTCAGCGCCGGCGCCGCACCGGGCTGGCCGGGGCGCGGCCCTCGATGTGGCGAAAGCAGATGCGCCCCTTGCTCAGGTCGTAGGGCGAGATTTCCAGCGACACCTTGTCGCCGGCGATGATGCGGATGTGGTGCTTGCGCATCTTGCCGGCGGTGTAGGCCACCAGGTCGTGGCCGTTGTCCAGCGTGACGCGAAAGCGCGAATCGGGCAGCACTTCCATCACCACCCCTTCCATTTCGATCAGTTCTTCCTTGGCCATGCGGGCCTCTCCCGGGCGGATTGGCATGCCCGGCCTGGGCCGGGCTCCCGTGCTGCGGCGGCGGGCCAGGGCCCGCCGGCCTTCAGCGTCCGCTCAGTCGGCCGGGCGGATGTTCGACGCCTGCTGGCCCTTGGGACCGGTGGTGACGTCGAAGCTGACCTTCTGGCCTTCCTTCAGGGTCTTGAATCCCTGGCCCTGGATCGCCGAGAAATGGGCGAAGAGATCCTCGCCGCCCGCTTCCGGGGTAATGAAGCCGAAGCCCTTGGAATCGTTGAACCACTTCACTGTGCCTGTTGCCATGACTTGAATTCCTATATAGACGAATGAGGGGTTGCCCCCGGGGGGCGACGGTCAAGACGGCAGGGTGGTGAAGGGAGAAATACCGCGGAACCGCGGGTACTGAACCAGACAACAACGGCGCTACTTGAAGATCGCTGGCGCGCACTATGCGCCGAATCGCCTGGAATGGCAAATATTTCTTGAAGGGGGCCGGGCGGCCGGCGCCGGCCTGACTGCCTCCGCCGTGCCGGGGAGACCGACTTTTCAGGGCGAAGCCGGCACGGGCCGGCCGTCGCCTTCAGATCGAGGAGCGCGACTTGTACCAGTGCTTGCGGAAGCTCGAATGTCCGCCATGGCGGTATTGGTCCAGCAGGAAGGCATCCTTGTACTGCAGGATCTTGCCGTCGCGCTCCCGCTCCTGCAGTTCCTGCATGGCCTCATGGTATTGCTCCCGGTTGAGCCAGGCGCCCCCATAGCGGCGATGCCCCAGGATCCGGCGGATCACCCGATGGGAGACCCACAGCCAGAGCAGCAGACCGATCACGCCCGAGGCCAGCCAGGCGTAATAGGCCGCCTGCGGTCCGAGCGACAGCCACCAGCCGTTGAGCTGGCCGCGGATGGGTTCGATCAGGGCAAACAGCGATTCCATGGTCTTTCCTCACAGGCCGACAGCCGCATTATACCTGTATTGCATAAGACGGCGGGGCGGATCGGGGCGCTACATTGCGCCGTCCCGCAAGCGCGCCAGGGCGATCCGCTCGGCGGCATCGCCGCTGCCGTCCTTCAGGCGCTCGAGCACCGGCTCGCTGGCGCGCGGATGCTCCGCCACCAGGAGGCGGATCTCGGCTGCGGCGCTCGCGGCCAGCGCTTCGAGGGCGGTGGGCGGGGCGCCGCGATTGCCCGCCACGGCCAAGCGCACGCCTGCCTCCCGGTCGAAGGCGAGGCGGGTCAGCATCTCGTCGGACTGGCGCGGCGCGGCGGCCGCCGCCGCGCGCACGGCCGGATGGCGGTCGCCGGCAAGACGCTCCAGCAGCTCCGGCGGCAGGTCGGCGCGGCGCGCCAGGACGGCGCGCACGCCGGCATCGGCATCGTGCATGAGCAGGGCGAAGAGCTCGGCGTCGAGCTGGCCGCGCTCGGCGGCAAGGCGGCGCGCAGCGGGCGCGGCGGCGCGCAGCGCCTCGGCCTCCGGCAGCGGCGTGCAGGCGAGGCCCGGCGGGCAGCTGCCGCCCCGCGCCGCCGGCGAATCGGCCTGTTCCTGCAGGACGCGCTGCACGCCGGCGCTCTCGAAGTAATGCAGCAGTCCGGCGGCCAGAAAAGTCAGTCCCGCCAGCACGGCGTGGGCATTGCGGCCCAGGCCGAAAAAAGGCCGGAGGCCGGCCCGCAGCAGCCAGAACACCAGCTGCGCGGCGCTGAAGGCGGCGATGAAGTAGATCGGCAGCACGGCCAGCAGCCGCCCGCCGACGTCGCCGCCGGCCACGCTCAGCACATACGCCACGTCGGCCAGGCCGATGGTGGCGGCGACGGCGAGCGAGACGGTCAGACTGGCCGAAAGCGGCCAGGCGTCGCCGTGCGAAGAAGGACGATCGGGCGGCATGGTGGCAAACCATTATACTTTTCGCTCCATGAGCGCCCGGACCCAAGCCAGCGGCCTGCGCATCGTCGCCCTTCTCTGCGCCGCCGAGGTGCTCAGCATGACCGGCTTCTCCACCTATCCGGCGCTGCTCGGTCCGCTGCGCGAGGCCTGGGGCCTGAGCGGCACCGAGGCCGGCCTGATCGGCGGCGTGTTCTTCGCCGGCTACATGGCAGCGGTGCCGCTGCTCTCGGCGCTGACCGCCCGCATCGACGCGCGCCGCGTCTACGCCGGCGCGACGCTGCTCTCGGCGGGCGGCACGCTCGGCTTCGGCCTGTTCGCCGATGGCGTGTGGAGCGCCTGCCTGTTCCAGGCGGTGGCCGGGGCCGGACTCGCCGGCACCTACATGCCGGGCCTGAAGGCCCTCACCGACCGCGTCGACGGGCCGCTGCAGAGCCGCTTCATCGCCTTCTACACCTCCAGCTTCGGCATCGGCGCCAGCGTCTCGCTGCTGGCCGCCGGCTGGATCGCCGACGGGCTCGGCTTAAGCTGGGCCTTCATCCTCTGCGGCGGCGGACCGCTCGCCGCCGCCGTGCTGGCGCTGCGCGGGCTGGCGCCGGTCGATCCGGCGCCGCCGACCCGGCCGCGGCCGCCGCTGCTCGACCTGCGCCCGGCGCTGCGCGAGCGCGCCACGCTGGGCTATGTGCTCGGCTACGCCGCCCATTCCTGGGAGCTGTTCGGCCTGCGCGCCTGGATGGTGGCCTTCATCGCCTTCGCCTACGCCCTCTCGCCGGGGGCGGCCATCCCCTGGGCGCCGGCCACCGCCGCGGCGCTGATCAACCTGCTGGGCATTCCGGCCAGCATCCTCGGCAACGAGCTGGCCGGGCACCTCGGCCGGCGCCGCTACATCCTCGGTGCGATGGGCGCCTCGGCGCTGCTCGCCGGCCTGGCCGGCTTCGCCGGACCGCTGGCCTGGTGGCTGGCGCTGGCCCTGGTGGCCGTGCACTTCGTGGCGGTGATGGCCGACTCGGCGGCGCTCACCGCCGGACTGGTGGCGGCGACACCGCCGGCGAACCGCGGCGCGACTTTGGCGGTCTATTCGTTTTTCGGCTTCGGCGGCGGCTTCCTCGGCCCCCTGGCCTTCGGCCTGGTGTTCGACCTGGCCGGCGGCGCGGGCCGGCTGGCCTGGGGACTGGCCTTCGCCAGCCTCGGCGCGGCCTGCGCCTGCGGACCGCTGGCGATCTGGCTCACCCGACGCAGGTAGTCGACATGAAGAAGACCGGCCGGGAAAGGCCGCGGCGCTCACCTCCGGGCAGTGCCGCGTCTCCCGTCCCGGCCACGTCTCCGACGACGGCCCGGCGCCGACGGGGCTGCGCTACCGCATCCACGCGGCCTCGCTCAAGCTGGAGAAGAAGGAGTGACGGTATAATCGCCGCCCATGAAGTTCCTCTTCGACCTGTTCCCGGTCATCCTGTTCTTCGTTGCCTTCAAGGCCTTCGACATCTACGTCGCCACCGGGGTGGCCATCGCCGCCACCTTCGCCCAGATCGGCTGGCTGCTGGCGCGCGGCCGCAAGGTGGACACCATGCTGTGGGTCAGCCTCGCCATCATCGTGCTGTTCGGCGGCGCCACCCTGCTGCTGCGCGACGAGACCTTCATCAAGTGGAAGCCGACGGTGCTCTACTGGCTGTTCGGCGCGGTGCTGGCCGGCGCCTCGCTGCTCTTTCGCAAGAACCTGATCCGCAAGCTGATGGAGGAGCAGATCAGCCTGCCAGAGCGCGTCTGGGGCCAGTTGAACGCCAGCTGGATCGGCTTCTTCGCCTTCATGGGCGCGGCCAACCTGTTCGTCGCCTATCGCTTCTCCACCGACGCCTGGGTGAACTTCAAGCTGTTCGGCGGCATGGGGCTGATGCTGGCCTTCGTCGTGGCGCAGAGCCTGCTGCTGGCGAAGTACGTGGAGGAGAAGAAATAATGCTGTACGCGATCATCGGCGAGGATGTACCGGACAGCCTGGCGCGGCGCCTCGCCGCCCGCCCGGCCCACCTCGCGCGTCTGAAGGAACTGCAGGACGCCGGCCGCCTCGTCATCGCCGGCCCCTGCCCGGCCATCGATTCGCCCGATCCCGGCGCCGCGGGCTTCTCGGCCAGCCTGATCGTCGCCGAGTTCGCGTCTCTCGAGGCGGCGCAGGTGTGGGCCGAGGCGGACCCCTATGCCACCGGCGGCGTCTTCGCCGGAGTCACGGTGCGGCCCTTCAGGAAAGTGCTGCCGGCTTGAACACGGCGGAAAAAATGCGCGAGAGGCTGGCCGCGCTGGCGCCGCTGCGGCTGGAGATCGCCGACGACAGCGCCAAACATGCCGGCCACGCCGGCGCGAAAGAGGGTGGCCACTACCGTCTCCTCATCGTCTCGCCGCGCTTCGCCGGCTGCGCCATCATGCAGCGGCACCGCTTGATTTACGAGGCGTTAGGGCCCATGATGCGCGGGGAAATCCATGCCCTCAGCATCCGGGCGCTGACGCCCGAGGAATCCGATTAACCGTCACAAGGAAATTACATGAAACACACCCTCCCCCGCCTGACCGCCCTGCTCGTCGCGGGCTTCCTGTTGAACGCCCCGCTGCAGGCCCAGGAGGCGAAGCCGGCCGCCAAGGCCGTCGCCACGGTGAACGGCGTGGCCATCCCGGTGGCCCGCGCCAACGCCCTGCTCAACTCGCAGCTGGCCCAGGGCCAGCAGGATTCCGAGCAGCTGCGCGCCGCCGTGCGCAACGACCTGATCAACCGCGAGATGCTCTCGCAGGCCTCGAAGAAGAAGGGCTTCGACAAGAAAGCCGAAGTGCTGGCCCAGTTCGAGCTGGCGCGCCAGGGCATTCTGGTGAACGCCTACCTGCAGGACTTCGTCACCAGCCATCCGGTCAAGGACGAGGCGGTCAAGAGCGAATACGACGGCATCGTCAAGGCCATGGGCGACAAGGAATACAAGGCCCGCCACATCCTGGTCGAGAAGGAGGACGAAGCCAAGGGCCTGATCGCCCGCCTGCAGAAGGGCGAGAAGTTCGAGGAGCTGGCCAAGGCCTCCAAGGATCCCGGCAACAAGGACCGCGGCGGCGACCTCGGCTGGGCGGCGCCGTCCGGCTACGTCAAGCCCTTCGCCGATGCACTGATCGCCCTGGAAAAGGGCAAGTTCTCGGCAGCCCCGGTGAAGACCGAGTTCGGCTGGCACGTGATCCAGCTCGACGACGTGCGCGACCTGAAGCATCCGCCCTTCGACGAGGTGAAGCCGCAGATCCAGCAGCGCCTGCAGCAGCAGATGCTCGAAAAGCACATCGCCGAGCTGCGCGCCAAGACCAAGGTCGAATA
>JADLGU010000096.1 GCA_020849155.1 Rhodocyclaceae bacterium
AAACACCGCCTATGCCCTACCGGCTCGTAAAGTTGGCTGAGGCTCATTGGTAATCAGGACAAGGTTTCGGTACGGACGGCGGCAGGAGTCTGCCGCCGTTTTTTATCGCCCGCCCGATGGACTTCGCCTTCTTCCTCATCCAGCTGCTGAACGGCCTGCAATACGGCCTGCTGCTGTTCCTCGTCGCCAGCGGCCTGACGCTGGTGTTCGGCATCATGGGCATCATCAACCTTGCCCACGGCAGCTTCTACATGGTCGGCGCCTACCTCGCCTGGTCGCTGGCCTCGATGACCGGCAGCCTGACGGCGGCGATCCTGGTCGGTGTCACCCTCACCGTGCTGCTCGGCATGGTCCTGGAGTGGCTGCTGATCCGCCGCCTCTACGAGCGCGACCACCTCTACCAGGTGCTGCTCACCTACGGCCTGATCCTGGTCTTCGAGGAAGCCCGCTCGATCCTTTGGGGCGACGACCCGCACGGCGTGCCGGTGCCGGCGCTGCTGAGCCAGTCGATCCCGCTCACCGACACGCTGTCCTACCCGGTGTACCGGCTGTTCATCTCCGGCATCTGCCTGCTGCTGGCGCTGGGCATGTACTTCCTCATCCAGCGCACCCGCCTGGGCATGATGATCCGCGCCGGCGCCAGCAACCGCGAGATGGCCCAGTCGCTCGGCATCAACATCAAGTTCATCTTCACGCTGATCTTCGCCATGGGCGTGGCGCTGGCCGCCTTCGCCGGCATGATCAACGCGCCGCTCTCCTCGGTGTTCCCCAACATGGGCGGCCCGGTGCTGATCATGTGCTTCGTGGTGGTGGTGATCGGCGGCATCGGCTCGGTCAAGGGCGCCCTGGTGGCCTCGCTGCTGATCGGCCTGGCCGAGACCTTCGGCCAGGTCTGGCTTCCCGAGGTCGCCGGCATGATCGTCTATGTGCTGATGGCCGCGGTGCTGGTGTGGCGGCCGGCCGGCCTGTTCGGTAAAGCCTGATGAAAAGCCGCGCCACCGACCTCACCCTGCTCGTCGCGGCATTGCTGATCGCGCTGTTCCCGCTCTCCGGCGCCACCTTCTACACCCAGCTCATCGCCAAGGTGATGATCCTCGCCATCTTCGCCATGAGCCTCGACCTGCTGATCGGCTACACCGGCCTGGTCAGCTTCGGCCACGCCGCCTTCTACGGCCTGGCCGGCTACGTCCTGGCGCTGATCGGGCCGCCGTACGAGGCCGCCAATTTCTGGTGGACCCTGCCGGCGGCGATGGGCATCTGCGCGCTGTTCGCCCTGCTGACCGGACTGGTGGTGCTGCGCACCAAGGGCATCTTCTTCATCATGGTGACGCTGGCCTTCGCCCAGATGCTGTTCTACGTCTTCCACGACACCAAGATCGGCGGCGGCTCGGACGGCATCTACATCTACACCAAGCCCGAGTTGAAGATCGGCGACTTCGCCCTGGCCAACCTCGACAAGATCGAGCACTTCTACTACCTGGTCTTCGTCATCACGCTGCTGGTGTACCTGATGCTGCGCCGGGTGCTCGGCTCCTCCTTCGGCCGGGCCCTGGTCGGCATCAAGGTGAACGAGCACCGCATGCAGGCGCTCGGCTTCCCGGTGTTCCGCTACAAGCTGGCCGGCTACGTGCTGTCCGGCGCCATCGGCGGCCTCTCGGGCTACCTCGCCGCGGTCCAGTTCGGCTTCGTGAACCCGGAGATCCTCTCCTGGCACCAGTCCGGCATGGTGATGATGATGGTGATCCTGGGCGGCATGGGCACGCTGCACGGGGCGATCATCGGCGCCTTCGCCCTGGTCTTCATGCAGGAACTGTTCTCCAACCAGGCGCTGTTCGGCGTCCTGGCCAAGCACTGGCAGCTGGGCATGGGCGTCTTCGTCATCCTGGTGGCGCTCTACCTGCCGCAGGGCCTGGCCGGACTGATCTTCCGCAAGGCCGAACCCGCGCTCGACGTCGAGGAAATTGCCGAAGAGAAGGCCGACGGGAAGACGGAAGACAGGGCGGGGGACAAGCCATGAACGGGCCGATCCTCCGCACCCGGGAACTGACCAAGCGCTTCGGCGGACTGGTCGCCGTCAGCAAGGTCACGCTCGAGTTGCACGTCGGCGAGGTGCATGCCGTGATCGGCCCCAACGGCGCCGGCAAGTCCACCCTGACCAACCTGCTCTCCGGCGACCTGCCGCCGACCTCGGGCACGGTGCAGCTGGAAGGGCGCGACATCGCCGGCATGCGCTCGGACCGCATCTCCCGCCTCGGCGTCGGCCGCAGCTACCAGAAGACCAACATCTTCCTGCCGTTCTCGGTGTTCGAGAATTGCCGCCTGGCCGCGCAGTCGCGCACGCCGCGCGCCTGGCGCGTCTGGTCCGGCGCCGGCGGCTTCGCCGACACCAACCGGCAGGCCGAGGAGGCCATGGAGGCGGCCGGCCTGGCGCACCGCCGCGACCGCCTCGCCGCCACGCTCTCCCACGGCGAGCAGCGCCAGCTGGAGATCGCCATGTGCCTGGCGACCCGGCCGCGCCTGCTGCTGCTCGACGAGCCGCTGGCCGGCATGGGGCCGCACGAATCGCAGCGGATGGTCGAGCTCATCAAGAAACTCAGCGAGCGCCACGCCATCATGCTCATCGAGCACGACATGGACGCCGTCTTCGCCGTGGCCCACAAGCTGACCGTGATGGTGAACGGCGAGGTCATCGAATCCGGCACGCCCGAGGCGGTGCGCGCCAGCCCGGCGGTACAGCTCGCCTATCTCGGCGGGGAGGACAACCTCCATGGCTGACATCGTGGGCCATCCCCCCGGCCCCCGTCCCGGGGCAGGGGGTGACGGCGGTTCGCTTCGCTCCGAGCTGTTGCTCGAAGCGCAGGGCCTGCACAGCTTCTACGGCGTCAGCCACATCCTGCACGGCGTGGATTTCTCCGTCGCCCGCGGCGAGTGCATCGGCCTGATGGGCCGCAACGGCATGGGCAAGACCACGCTGCTGAAGTCCATGCTCGGCCTGGTGCGGCCGAAGCAGGGCGCGGTGCGCGTGCGCGGCCGCGAGATGACCCAGGCCGAGCCGTATGCCATCGCCCGCGCCGGCATCGCCTACGTGCCGGAAGGGCGCGGCATCTTCCCCAACCTCAGCGTGCGCGAGAACCTGGTGATGGCCGCCCGGCCGCCACGAGACAGCGCCACGGGCTGGACGCTCGAGCGCGTGCTGTCGACCTTTCCGCGCCTGGCCCAGCGTCT
>JADLGU010000097.1 GCA_020849155.1 Rhodocyclaceae bacterium
AGGAGAAAACGCATGAACACGACGCTCATCAACACCGAGATCCTCCCCTTCAAGGCCACCGCCTTCCACAACGGCCAGTTCGTCGAGGTCACCGAGGCCACCCTGAAGGGCAAATGGTCGGTGGTGTTCTTCTATCCGGCCGACTTCACCTTCGTCTGCCCGACCGAACTGGGCGACATGGCCGACCTGTACCCCACTTTTCGCGACCTGGGCGTGGAGATCTACGCGGTGTCGACCGACACCCACTTCACGCACAAGGCCTGGCACGACACCTCGGAGACCATCGGCAAGATCCGCTACCCGATGGTCGGCGATCCGACCGGGACGATCACCCGCAACTTCGGCGTGATGATCGAGGAGGCGGGCCTGGCCGAGCGCGGCACCTTCGTGATGGACCCGCAGGGCCGGATCCAGATCATCGAGGTCAACGCCGGCGGCATCGGCCGCAATGCCGCCGAGCTGCTGCGCAAGATCGAGGCCGCGCAGTACGTCGCCGCCAACCCGGGCGAGGTCTGCCCGGCCAAATGGAAGCAAGGCGACAAGACGCTGGCGCCCTCGCTCGACCTCGTCGGAAAGATCTGAGGAGCACCGCCGCCATGCTCGACGCCGACATCATTTCCCCGCGCGCCGCCTTCGATCACTTGCGCCGCGGCCCGGCGCCGCCCGCCGTGGAGAGGATGTTGCATACTGTGGCCTGAACCCAAAGACCGAAAGGAGTGGAACATGAAAGCCAGGAAGAACGCCGCCCCCGCCATCGACATCGGCATCTCCGCCGCCGACCGGGCCAGGATCGCCAAGGGCCTGTCGCGCCTGCTGGCCGACAGCTACACCCTCTACCTGATGACCCACAACTTCCACTGGAACGTCAAGGGTCCGATGTTCAACACCCTGCACCTGATGTTCATGGGGCAGTACACCGAGCAGTGGAACGCCCTCGACCTGATCGCCGAGCGCATCCGCGCCCTCGGCGTCGCGGCGCCCGGCACCTACAAGGAGTTCGCCAGGCTGGCCTCGATCAAGGAGGTGGAGGGCGTGCCCCCGGCGACGGACATGATCCGCCTGCTGGTCGCCGCCCAGGAAGCCACCGCCCGCACCGCCCGCGAGGTCTTCCCGCTGGTGGACAAGGCCAACGACCAGCCCACCGCCGACCTGCTCACCCAGCGGCTGGAAGTGCACGAGAAGACGGCCTGGATGCTGCGCAGCCTGCTGGAGGAGTGAGCCGGCGGCCGGTAGCCGCCGACAGCGCTCAATGCTCGCGGCCGTCGATGCGCGGCGCCAGCAGGAAAGGGATCACCCGCCAGGCCAGCAGGGCGAAGGCGGCGAACCAGCCCGCCGCGGCCAGGCCGATCCACGCCAGGTAGGCGGCGGGGAACAGCTGCGGCGCCAGCACCCGCAGCGCCAGCGCGGCGATCATCAGCCACAGCACCGCCTTGTCGGCGGCCTCGAAGGCCACCTTGCGGCCGGTATGGCCCTTGGAGATGCGCACGATCATGGCCGGCACGATGACGCCCATGGCGCCGAAGGTGAACAGGTGGATCGAGACGCTGCCGACCCAGACGCTGTGCGCGGCCAGCTCGAAAGCCACCACCACGAGCTGGGCGGCGATGGCGAGGTAGCCGAGGTGCATCACGCCGACGTCGAGGCGGCTGAAGGCGCGCCGCGGCCGCCAGAAAGCGAAGCGGCCGAGCAGCAGCAGCGCCAGCAGCGCCGCCAGGCCGGCGACGAGGACCGGCGGCAGGAAGCCGGCGAAGACCAGCCCCAGCGCCAGCAGCTTGATGGCATTGTCGAGCAGCGGATGGCGCAGGATCTCGGCCTTGAAGACGCCGCGCATGAACTCCGTCACGGTGCGCTCCAGCATGATCAGGAAGGCCAGGCGGAACAGGCCGAGCGTCATCAGCTGGCCGGCCTGCGACCAGTGGCCGTCGAGCAGCAGGAACTTGGAGACCGGGAACAGCGGCAGCAACAGCAGGAAGTAGACGTTGTCCCTGCGGTAGCCATCGGTCTCGCGATGGCGCAGCAGAGTCCACATCAGCATCGCCACGATCGACACCAGGAACAACTGGTTGGAGAGCAGGAACAGCGGCGGCGGCCAGCCGGCGCCGAACCCCATGCCGATCCGGTCGAGGCACCAGGCGGCGGCGAGGAAGGCCAGCGCGCCGCCGTGGTAGCCGCGGATCTTCACCCAGTTCTTGGTCGAGGTGAGCAGGAAGCCGGCGAGCATGGCCCAGCCGAAGCCGAAGAACATCTCGTGGGCGTGCCACTGGATGGCGGTGAACGCCGCCAGCGGCGCCTCGATGACGCCGGCGAACATCAGCGCCCAGAGGACCGGCAGGCTCAGGCCGGAGAGGCAGGTCAGCGCGAAGAAAGGGCGAAAGCCGGCCAGCCAGAATGCGTGGCCCGTCATTCCGCCTCGAAGC
The DNA here is from genome assembly GCA_020849155.1 of Rhodocyclaceae bacterium. GTDB lineage: Bacteria > Pseudomonadota > Gammaproteobacteria > Burkholderiales > Rhodocyclaceae > Desulfobacillus. The sequence continues at coordinate 2,418 of JADLGU010000097.1, forward strand.
CGGCGTCGACGATGGCGCGCTTCATGTCCTCGCGCGTGACGCGGCCGGGCTCGTATTCGACGCGGGCGTTCTTGTTCTCCAGCGAGACGTCCGCCTTGGCCACGCCGGGCAGCGCGGAGAGGACGTTGGTGACGCTCTTCACGCAGCCGCCGCAGGACATGCCTTCGACCTTGAGGGTGGTGGTTTCCATGATGCTTCCTTTTTTCAGCAGGGCTTGCCGGGCTGGCAGCCCTTCAGCACCCATAACGAAATGATGCCCGCCGTCTCGTCGGCGCGCGTCTTGCGCGCCAGCGACAATGGAGTGCGGCCGCCTGTCGACTTGGCGTTCACGTCGGCGCCGGCTTCGAGCAGCAGGCGCGCGGCCTCCGACTTGCCGGCATAGGCCGCCATGTGCAGCGGCGTGTTGTCCTCCTTGTCGCGCGCATGGACGTCGGCGCCGGCGGCGAGCAGCGCCTTGAGCGGCCCCGCATCGCCGTTGGTGGCGGCCAGGTGCAGCGGCGTCGAGCCGAGCTGGTTGCGCGCATCGCGCATGGCCGGATTGGCCTTGAGGATCTTGTCCACCTCGGCGGCGCTGCCGAGGCGGGCGGCGTCGAAAATCGGCGGCTCGTTGGCGCCGAGGGTCGTTTGCCCCCATGAAACCGATGCTGCGGCAAAAGTCAGTCCGCACAACACGGCAAATGCAAGGCGCTGCAAGGTCATTCATCTCTCCGTTGGGGTTTCCAGCGTCGCAGCAGCAAGGAGTTGCTCACCACCGATACCGAACTCATGGCCATCGCCGCTCCGGCGATCACCGGGTTGAGCAGGCCCAGCGCGGCGAGCGGGATGCCGAGCACATTGTAGATGAAGGCGAAGAACAGGTTCTGGCCGATCTTCGACAAGGTGGCCCGCGACAGGTCGATGGCGTCGGCCACCGAGAGCAGGTCGCTGCGCATCAGCGTCACGTCGGCCGCTTCCAGCGCCACGTCGGAGCCGCCGCCGATGGCGAAGGAGACATCGGCCGCCGCCAGCGCCGGCGCGTCGTTGAT
>JADLGU010000098.1 GCA_020849155.1 Rhodocyclaceae bacterium
AGCGGGCGGATGTTGTCGCGCGTGCCGGTGAAGAAGTTGTCGGCGCACAGCACCTCGTGCCCCTGCGCGATGAGCCGCTCGCACAGGTGCGAGCCGATGAAGCCGGCGCCGCCGGTGACCAGGATCGCGGGGTTCATCGTCCCATCTCCGTCCCGCGCGCTTGTTGCGCGCACCATTCCCGCCACATGCCGCGCCAGGCAGCCTCGAGGTCACGCGCGAAGGATGCGCCGTCGCAGAACGGCGAGCGCTCGAGGCGGCCGCGCAGGGTGGCGCGAAGTGCGGCCAGGCGGCGCGGGTCTTCCGCCAGGGCGGCGGCGATTGCAAGGTATTCTTCTTCGTTCCGTGCCACCAGTTCCTCCAGCCCGATCGTCGCCAGGATGCTCTCGCTCACCCGTCCCGCCCAGCGGTCGCCTTTCAGCGTCACCACCGGCACCCCCATCCATAACGCCTCGGCGCTCGTCGTGCCGCCGCCGAAGGGGAAGGGATCCAGGGCAATGTCCACCCGATTGTACGTCTGCAGCAACTCCTGGCGCGGCGCCACGCCTTCGATCAGGATGCGCCCGGCCTCGACGCCGGCATCGGTCAGGCGGCCGCGCACCACTCGTGCCATCTCGGCATCGCCCAGCCGCCTGGATTTCAACAGCAGGCGCGCGCCTGGAAGGCTCCGCAGCAGTCGCGCCCACAGCAGCAACACACCATCGCTCAGCTTGAGCGGATTGTTGAAGCAGCCAAAGGTCGGCGGCTGGCCGGCCGCCAAGGGCGGCGGCGTCAGCGACGCCGCGCAATCCGGCGGCGCGAAGCACAGATAACTGTGCGGCAGGCGCCAGATTTTCTCGACGAAATGCGCCTCTTCGCCGGCCGGCACGACATGGCGGTCGGCGATGACGTAATCCATCTCCTCCAGGCCGGTGGTGCCGAAATAGCCCAGCCAGCTCGCCTGTACCGGCGCCGGCCGCAGGGCGAACAGCGCCAGCCGGTTGCGGTCGGTGTGGCCGGCGAGATCGATCAGGATGTCGATGCCGTCGGCGGCGATCAGGTCCGCCGCCGCCCCGTCCGCCAGTCCGGCGATGCTGCGCCAGCCCTGCGCCGCCGCCCTCAGGCGCGCCGTCACCTCGTCCTCGGCGTCGTAATTCGAGTAGCAATGCACCTCGAAGCGGCTGCGGTCGTGCTGCGGCAGCACGTTGTCGAGAAAGAAGCCGACGGGATGCGCGAAGAAATCGCCCGAGACATAACCGATGCGCAGGCGCCGCTCCGGCTCGGCCGGCGGCGCGGCATTCCGCCTCCACTGGCGATCCTTGGAAAACGCCGCGGCGAAGCGCCGCGCCGCGGCCAGGAAACCCGCATGGCCCGCCCGCGGCAGATAATGCGGCGCCATGGCCAGCGCCTGCAGCGCATGGGCGTAATCCGGCCTGGACGCCAGCGCCCGCTCCCAGGCCGCCATCGCCTCAGCCAGCCTGTGGCGTTCGAGCCAGACGTTGCCAAGATAGAAGTTCGCCTCGGCAAGGCCCGGAGCGAGCGCCAGGGCCTGCTCGAACGCGGCCCTGGCCTGTTCGAAGCGCTCCTGCTGCAGGAGGGCGATGCCCAGTCCGCAGTGCGCCTCGGCCAAATCCGGCGGCCGTGCCAGCGCCTCCCTGAAGCAGACTTCGGCTGCATCGGCCCGCCCCGCTTGCAGCAGGAGCCCCCCCAGCCCCAGGCGCGCTTCGGCCAGGTCGGGGCGCAGCGCTAGCGCTCGCTGAAAAGCCGACGCTGCCGCCTCCAGGCTTTGCCGCGAGAGCAGCGCGCGACCGAGCCCGCAGTGCGCCTCGGCCAACCCTGGCTGCTGCGCCAAGGCCCGGCGAAAGGATGCGGCGGCTTCTTCCTGGCGGCCCAGTGCCATCAAGGCATTGCCCAGGTTGTGGGCCGCCATCGCATGGTCCGGCCGCAGTGCCAGCGCGCGCCGGAAGCACGCCTCCGCCTCGGCTGCGCGCCCCTGCTGCTGCAGCGCAATGCCGAGATTGCTGTGTGCGTCGGCGTAGTTCGGCTGCAACGCCAGGGCCGCCTCGTAGCTGGCCCGCGCCGCATCGATCCGGCCTGCGGCGCGCAGCGCCTCGCCCAGGTTGTTGTGAAAGGCAGGCTGACGGTTGTCGACGGCGATCGCCCGGCCGATGAGTTGCGCCGCCTCTTCGTGGCGGCCCGCCTGGAGGGCCAGCACGCCGAGCAAGTGCAGGGCGCCGGCATGTTGCGGCGCAGCGGCCAGAATCCGGCGATACAGCGCCTCGGCCTGTGCCAACCGCCCGGCCTGATGGTGCTGCAGGGCGGTTTTTAACAGGCTATCAGGCTCGCGCGCGTGCATGGGTGACTTTCGGAGCGGGCCCGGGCGGCCTGCGACAAACTGCCCTTCTCTGGCAAATTGATTTCGAATGCATAAAAAAAAACCGGGAGGCTCGCGCCTCCCGGAATGGTTTGATGCGGTCCGGCTATTCGCCGTAACGGCCTTCTTAGTTGCCGTTCAGGCTCTTGAAGGCGTCCTGGAGCTGATACTGGCCTTCGGATCCCGGCGCGCGGTCGATCATGCCGGCCGGACCGTCGAAGTCAACACCCTGGGTGCTGGAAGCCTCGATGAAGTTCTGGCTGGCCGGGTTGTACAGATAGTTCTGCACGCGCAGCGTGGTGCCGGTGTTGGAAACGATGCGCAGGCGCGATCCGCCGCGAACCGCGTCGTAGGTTGCCGTGGATGCCCCATTGTTGGCGCTGGCCGGAGCGGAAGTCAGCTTCGCATCCACATCGGCCGCGGTCATGTTGAGCACCTGCAGCGGCGCCAGATCGGCCAGCTTGCCCCACGGGCCGTACTTGCCGTCAGCCTGGATGATCTGGCCCCAGACGTCGGCGCTGCGGGTTTCGCTGTTGTTGATCAGGCGGATCACGCTCATCCAGCCGTTGGCGGCCATCTGCGCGCTGTTGGCGTAGTTGCGCACGTCGATCTTGACGCCGCCGCCCAGGCTGTACAGCGGGCCGTTGCAGATGTCGTCCTGCTCGCCCTGGCCACCGGCCGCAGGCGCGTCCTTCGCTTTTTTCAGCCTGGCAACAGCGGAGAATTGCGCCTGCGGAATCACGGCGGCGGCGTTGGTCATACAGACATAAGCCGGGCCCGTGCCCACGGCGGCATTGCCGGAAGTCGCGCCGAACAGGTTGTTCAGATCGCCCGTCGCGGCAGTGACATCGACCGACGCGGCAGCCACATCCCCAGCGGCAATCGTTCTGACAGCAGTGCTATAGGCAACCCATCCAGCATTGTTCAGGGTTGCGGCTGCTGAACCACCAGGAACAGCCGTACCGCAATAAGGATCCGTCGTCAGCCAGAGAGAGGCGCCCAAGGGGAACCCGTTGGTGGATGAGACCGTGGCGACCAAGGTGTTGCCCTCGACCAGGCCGGCAGACGAGGTGGCCGGTCCGGGGCCGATTTCCTTGACACCGGCGGGAACGGCCGGATTGGCGAGCAGATACTGGGTGGCCAGATCGCGGTCGTAGCCGGTGCCGTTCTGCGTCAGCGTGATGCTGCCCAGGTTGATGGTTGTCGGCGAGCGGTAGGCCACCAGAAAGTCGGCAGCGGTGCCAGCGCCGGAAGCAGTACCGGTGAACCGCGTGTTGCCCTGAGCCGGATTGATGCGCGCATCCCCCGTGCTCTTGGCGATAACGGGCAGGATGTTGGTCGGGAAGGTCATCAGCGTGGCGGTGTTGGTGGAGCCGCCGCGCGTGTGCTCGTCCTCGGTCGCGTCGGAGGTGGTCGCCATGGCCAGCGGGTTGGTCAGCGCGGTGAAGTGCTTGAACGACACCGGCATTACCGGGGTTTCCTTGCAGATGCTGCCGTCGGTGCCGGCCACGTTGTTGGTGTAGTCGTTGACGATATCGCCGGTCGTCGCGTAGAGGTTGTTGATCGTGCCGCGTGCGGCGGAGACGTTGGTGGCGGTGCCGTTAACATCAATTGCGACGTCAGCATCTCCCAGTCGGTTGTTGGTGACGTTGATGGAGATCAGCGGCTGCTTGACCAGTTCGACCGCCGCACCGGTGGCCGCGGTGCTGCCGTCGATGATGCCGGCCACGTGCTTGTTGACGCGGATGGTGGCCCATGCCGTGGTCTTGTCGGCGCTCAGGCCGGTGGCGAGGACATTGTAATCGCCGCCGTCAGCGCCCGTGGCTTGCGACAGCAGCAAGCCCGACACGCCGTCCGAGACGGAGATGGTGGTGGCGCCGGGGGCCGCGGCCCACAGGGCACCGTTGCCGAGCGTGAATTGCACCTGGAAGGTCTGGTCCTGGACACGCGCATCGACGTCGCCGGCGAAGCGGTAGGCCACGCTGGGCGAGAGAATCGCTTGCGTGTTGTCGGTGACGGCCTCGCGCGCGATCGACACGGAGGACGACTGGATCTGACCGGCAAAGGCGCCTGCGGCTGCGACACCAGCAAAAGCACCCAGGATCATGCGGGTAAGAAGTTTTTGTTTCATGTGATGGTTCCCTTTCGCGATTGAGAAAAATCCTAAGGCTGTGATGCAGTCTGGCGCGGTTTCCCTGGCTCGATCGCATCGCTGCTTGCCGCAGCAACCTCTACTTTACATTAACACAGCATTGCTAATATACAACAAAGATTAAAAAAAAACAGTGCCGTCGTACTCGATTTCCTGGCGCCGCGACAGACGGTATGAAATGGCGCTCTCAGAGTCTTGTCCGATATGTGTGGTTTCGGGCTCCTCCATCCTGGTTCATCGTGCCGGTGGGCGCGGGTTGCCGCCTCGCACCGCTTCTAGCAACTCTTGTTTTAGCTTCTCGTCCGTAACTGCCTTGCCCTGGGATTCGGGTGCGCTGGTTGCGCCCGGCGCCGCTGCAGCAGGCAGTTTGGCTTTTTCTTGCGCGGAATTTAACTCATTCCCCGGTTGTTTTGGAAGCATTATTTTTTCAGATTCACGGCCTGGCCCGGTCAGGTGTTGCGCCGGCGCAACACTAGGCGCCGGTTCATCCTTTTCAGGAATGACATAGGGCTGGGCGGCCGGTGCAGCAGGCAACGGTTTGCTTGCCGCCGGAGCCGCCGGTTTTTCGCGGTTGGCCGCCGCTTGCGGCTGCGCCCCCGGCAGCGCGCGCGCCCAGTCGAACTGGCCGCGAAAGGCGTCGGTGACCGCGCGCGCGTCGAAATCGTCCTCGATGACGTAGGAGGTGATCAGCACCACCAGTTCGGTCCGGTCGCTGTTCTCGCTCATGCCGGTGCGGAAAAGCGGGCCGACCACGGGGATGTCCTTGAGCAGCGGGATGCCGCTGTGGCCGTCGGTTTTCTGCTCCTGCATGAGGCCGCCGAGCAGCACCGTGCCGCCGTCCGCCATCGTGAGCTTGGTGTCCACCTTGCGCGTCGAGATTACCGGCGAGGAGTTGACGCCGGTCTCGTTGGCCTGGGCGGCGCTCACCTCCTGCGCCACCTCGAGGTCGATGCGGCCGCCGGAATGGATCACCGGCTTCACCTTGAGTATGACGCCAGTATTGCGATACTGGATCGTCTGCAGGATGCCGGTAGTGCCGCTGAGGGTGCCGGTGTTGGCGCTGGAAACCTGGCTGGTGAGGATCGGCACCTCCTGGCCGACCTGGATGGTGGCCGTCTCTCCGTTGCGCGCGATGATGCTTGGATTGGACAGGATGCGCACCTTGTTGGTGCTCGCCAGCATGCTGAGCAGCGCGCGCGGATCGCCGGCGGCGCCGGACAGGGCAATGCGAAATACCGACCCGGCCAGGGATCCGTAACTGCCCGGGGTGCCCGTGCCGAGATTGACGTTGTAGCCGTGGCTCATGAATTGCTTGGCCAGCCACTGGAAACCGAATTGCTCGGATTCGGTCAGGCGCACCTCGGCGACGGTGGCCATCATCAGCGCGCTGCGCCCGGGCCGGTCGAGTTCCTGCAGCAGATCGCGCCACTTCTGGAACTCGGCCGCCGTGGCCTGGATGATGAGGCTGTTCGAGGCCGGGTTCACCACCACCCGGGGCGCCGCGCGCGCCGCAGGCACGGCGCCCGCGGCGCCGGAAGGCGGTGGCGAGGCGGCGGCGCCCATGACCTCCTGCAGGGTTTTTGCCAGATCGGCGGCGACGGTGTTGCGCACTTGATAGAGGATGTAGCCGCTGCCCCCGGCCTGCTGCGGCCGGTCGAGTTCGCGCCCCCAGCGCAGGGCATGGTTGAGCGTGTTTTCGCTGACTGCGAAAACGATCACCGCATTTAACGCGCCGACGGGAATCACCAGGATCGGCGTGTTGGCCGCCGGATTCGTTGCGACCGCGTAGCCCTCGGCCGTCAGGGCGTCCAGGATGCGCTTGCTCAACTCGTCGGCGGTGGTATGGGCCGGCGATATGCGCGCCGAAAGACGGCCGCGCATCAGGGGCTGGTCGAGTATCTGGATGGCCTCGATGGCGGCATTCACCGTGTCCGACTGCCCGCTGAGCAGGAGCGCGTTGCGCGGCGCGTCGTCCTGGACGTTGAGCCGGCCGCCGGGAAACAGCACGCGCAGCCAGTTCGCGGCATTCGTCACCAGCGTGTTTTCCAGCTCGACCAGGTGAAAGACGGGGCGCAGGCTGCCGGGAACCTCGGGCAAGGCGCGACCGCGGCGGATCTCGGGGAGATAGCCGGCTTGCGCATTGTCGGGCACGAAGCGCAGGAGGCCCTGAAATTCGTTTATTGCAACGCCATAGGAGCGCAACACGGCGCGCGCGGCTTCGAAGAGCTGCTCGTCGGTCTGCGGCTTGCCGGTGCGCAAACTCACCATGTCGCTGCGGCCCTGCACCTCGGGGGCGAGGGAGATGTTGCGCTTGAGGATATGCGCGAATACCGTCTCGATGAACTGCGCCAGCGGCAGGTTTTCAAGGTTGACCGAGGCTTCGACGGGCATGCCGCGCTCGGCCTCGGCCGGCTGCGGGCGGACAATCGCGGCGCGCGCCGGCGTCGGCGGTTTGGGAGTCTGGAAAAAACCGGTCTCCTTCGGCCTGCTCTCATGCGCCTCGCCAGAAGGCGCCGATGCCCTGGGCTGTTCGGTACGACCCGGCAAGGCAAGCGGCCCGGGTATCATCGGCTTCTCCGGGAAGAGGCCGCAGCCGGCGATGAGCAACGCCAACATCAGCGAGGCGAGCCGCCGCCCCTGTGCAGCCGCGGCAAGGGAATGCTCGGATTCTTTCATGGTTTTCATTCTATTCCACTACCAGCTTGATTTCGCGCGAATTCCCCTCGGCATCGCCGATGCTGACGGCATCTCTTCGCACCTTCAGCACCTTGCCGCCATCGGGCAACAACTCACCCTCCCGCACCGTCTGCGGTTTGTCCTTTTCGATCTGAATGACAAGCAGGCGTTCACCCTGCCTCTCGACGGCGGCAAGCAGGCGCCACTCTATCTTCTTTGCCAATTCCTCGGCCTTCTTCGGCGGCGGCAGCGGATTGCCGTCGCGCTGCACGCCCCACATCAGGCTCTCCTCCAGCGCCGCCCGCACGGCGCCGATATCCGGCGGCGTAAAGCCGAGGTCGGGAGTCGCCACCGGCACCGCGCGCCGCGCGCCGACCAGCGCCGCCGGCGGATCGAGGGCAAGCCAGGCCAGGGCGCCGGCAGCCAGCCAAGCGAGCAACACCAGCGCGCCAAGGCGTTGCAGCCAGATACGGCTCACTCTGCCGCCCTTTCAATATGCTGGGACGGTGGCTCGCCGCCCCGCGGCGCGATCCGCGCCAGCACGCGCACCGTCATCTCGGCCCGGCGCTCGCGCCGCGTGACGTTGAGCGCCTCGACTAACGCGATCTGCCCGCCATCCTCGATTGCGGCAAGGACTTTCTCAAGTGCATCCGGGGTAAAACCGAAGGAGATTACGGCGCGCAGTTCATGCACGGCGCGCAGTTCCTCGACGACAGTCTTGTCCGCCCCCGCCAGCGGCTTTATTTCTGCGAGTTTCAGAATAGGGTTGGCAGCGCCGGCCTTTTTCAGCACATCGCCAAGCCAGTCCTTCAGGCGCGCCTGGCCGATGGCATCCGAGGGCACGCGCCACAACTGCGCATCGAGCGCGCGGCGAGCCCCCGTTAGCCGCTCGAGCTCTTGCTGCAATTCAGCTTCGTCCCTCGACTGGGCGCGCAGGCCGCGCAGTTCACCGCGCAATTCCTGGAGTTGACGCTCGCGCGTAACGAGCCGGTCGCTCCAGCGCAGACCGCCCTCGACGGCGGCAATCGCCGCAAAGGCCAGCAGTGCCAGCCGCAGCCGCCGGCTGCTGCGCAGTTCGCGCCAGGTCCTGTCAAGCAGTTCGCGCGGGGCCATATCGTGATCAGGGCTTGCCCCGGTCTGGCGGCGATCCCACATTTGCCTGAATGCCAATCGTACCACGCGGCGAGTCGGGCATCAGGCGGATGCCAGTCAGCCCCGGCAGCTTCTCCAGTTGGGCGAGAAAATCGCCCAGGCTGAAGTCCTCGACCGGCACGCCAATCTGCAGTCGCAGGCGCTCGCTGCGATATTCCCATTCGACCAGATGAATGCGGTATGGATCGCTGAACAGGCCGGAGCGGGCGATATCCATCATTAACTCAAGCTGCCGCGTAGACGGTTGCACCCGTCCGAGTGCGGCGAGGTAGGCGCTCTGATCGCCGAGATCCTTATGCAGGGCGAGCGTGACGGCATTCTCACCGCGGATGCGGGCAATTTCATTCTGCTCGGCCGCAATCAGGCGGCCCAGTTTGTATTCGTAGAGACCTCCGGTGATCAGTGCCGCGCCAAGCAGCGCAACAAGTACCGCTATGCCCCAGGCCAGCAGCGGCAGCGGCGTGACGAGCGAGGACGTCAGCTGCCAGCCGCTGGGTCGCTCGATACGCGCTGGAGCCTGCGGGGCCGGACGCGTGTGGTCGGTTGGCGCCAAACCGGCATCGCGAACGAAGCCTGCCCATGCTGCATCGTCGGGCGGCACGCGAAACCAGCGGCTACGCCGCAGTTCGCCGTCCTCGATGGCGACAGCCTCGCAGCCCTCGCCGCAAGCGATGAGATGCAAGCCGTCTGACGGCATGGCGCGCAGCAACGGCTCGGGCCATGGCGCAATGTTATGCGCATCGCCAGTGGCGCCGATGGCACGCACAAAGCCCGCTTCGCTTTCGTCCCAGTACCAAATGTGAGCTCGCCCCTCTCGCACCTTGCAGGCGAAGCCGACGCGCTGCAAGCCGGTAAGCTGAACAAGCTGCAGGCGCAACGAGTTCAGCAGGTATCTGCGCGGCAGCTTGCGTACATCGAGGACAAGGTGATGGCACAATCGACGCGGCACGGGCAATGCGGTGCGACGCCAGTCGAAAGCAGCGCGCAACCCTCCAAAGCGACAAGCTTCCGGCGCGGTATCGGCAACAGTCGGCGATGCGATGTTCATGTCGAGTGCAACGGGCATCGATCAAGTTAAAAGGGCAATTGTATACGCTCTTTGATATTGAAGTCGCGCAGTGCTGCAGCTTCGGGCAGTGCCAGAAAAGCCGCCTCTTCCTTCTGGTCGAGCGGCGGCAGGGATATCCGATAGGCATAATCGATACGCCAGGGCGTGCGGGCGCCGATTGGCGCATGCGTGACGGCCATGCGCTGGCCCCATTTCCCACCAGAAGGCCGCAGCGTGACGATGACGGTTTCGCCGGGAAACGGGCTGACCAGGGCGGCGCCGCCGAAGGGGTCGCCGATGGCTCCGCTGAAGGCGAGGCGCGAGATGTCGGGAATCTCGCCGCTGCGGCGGCTGC
>JADLGU010000099.1 GCA_020849155.1 Rhodocyclaceae bacterium
CCCTGGTCGGAGAGGAACTTGCCGTCCTGCCCCTTCACGCCCTCCGACACCACCACGGTGCAATAGCCGAACCTCTTCACCGTCGCATCCACCCGGGCCAGGAACTTCGCCTGGTCGAAGGCGATTTCCGGGAACAGGACCACGATCGGCAACGCCATGTCCTTGTCCGAAGCCAGGGCCCCTGCCGCAGCAATCCAGCCGGCGTGGCGCCCCATCACTTCGATGACGAACACCTTGGTCGAGGTCTTCGCCATGCTCGCCACGTCCAGGGTGGCTTCGCGGGTCGACACCGCGATGTACTTCGCCACCGAACCGAAGCCGGGGCAGTTGTCCGTGATCGGCAGGTCGTTGTCGACCGTCTTTGGCACGTGTACCGCGGTGATCGGGTAGCCCATCGTCTCCGACAGCTGCGACACCTTGAGACAGGTGTCGGCGGAGTCCCCGCCGCCGTTGTAGAAGAAGTAGCCGATGCCGTGGGCCCTGAACACCTCGATCAGGCGTTCATACTGCGCCCTGTGCTCCTCGATGCCCTTCAGCTTGTAGCGGCAGGAGCCGAAGGCACCCGCCGGTGTGTGGCGCAGCGCCGCGATTGCCTTGGCCGATTCCTTGCTGGTATCGATCAGGTCCTCGGTCAGCGCGCCGATGATGCCGTTGCGCCCCGCGAACACCTTGCCGATCTTGCCCTTGTGCTTGCGCGCAGTTTCGATCACCCCGCAGGCACTGGCGTTGATGACCGAAGTCACGCCGCCGGATTGGGCATAAAAAGCGTTTTTCATGCCTTAACTCCTAATTATACCAGTGTGGGTGTCCCCTGTCTGCGTGGGCAAGGGATCGAGAATTATATCTTTCGGACTATTTCAGCGCCTCCAGAACCGCGGCCCGGATGCTGTCCAGCGCGCCGACGCCATCCACCTTGCGGTATTTCGGCGCGCGCGCATCGCCCGTGGCGGCCCATTTCGAATAGAACTCGACCAGCGGCTTGGTCTGGCTGTGGTAGACGCTCAAGCGCTTGCGCACGGTTTCTTCCCTGTCGTCCTCGCGCTGAATCAGGTCTTCGCCGGTCAGGTCATCCTTGCCGGCAACCTTGGGCGGATTGAAGACGACATGGTACGTGCGTCCCGACCCGGTATGCACACGGCGTCCGCTCATGCGTTTGATGATCTCCTCGTCGGGCACGTCGATCTCCAGCACCAGGTCGAGGTCGACGCCCTGGCTGCGCAGCGCCTCTGCCTGTGGAATGGTGCGGGGGAATCCATCGAAGAGAAAGCCCTTGGCGCAGTCCGGCTGCTGCAGGCGCTCCTTGATCAGGCCGAGGATGATGCCGTCCGACACCAGCTGGCCGGCATCCATGACCTTCTTGGCTTCCAGGCCGAGCGGCGTACCGGCCTTGACGGCGGCGCGCAGCATGTCGCCGGTGGAAATCTGGGGAATGCCATATTTCTCGGTGATGAAGGCGGCTTGCGTGCCTTTACCGGCGCCAGGTGCGCCGAGCAGGATTAATTTCATGACTACCCTCCCAAAGATAACTTATCTATCTATCTGATTTAAATTAGTTTTTAACGAGAACCTAAGGTACCGCTAAATCTTCGCTGCGTCAAACCTGGACCGGATACGCAGCAAGTCATCCTCTGTATCGACTCCGGCTTCCGGCGCATGGCCAACCCGGGCGACGCGGATGCGGAAACCGTGCCAGAGCACGCGCAACTGCTCGAGCGCCTCGAAACCTTCCAGGGGAGAAGGCGCCAGCGCGCCGTAACGGCGCAGGAAGCCGCTGCGATAGGCATAGATCCCGATATGGCGTTGCGCAGGCAACGCAGGCGGCAGGCTCGCGCGGTCCGCCGCAAAGGCGTCGCGCGGCCAGGGAATCGGCGCCCGGCTGAAATACAGGGCATGGCCGCGATGATCGCAGACCACCTTGACGACGTTGGGATTGAAGAACTCTTCGGCGCTGCCGATCGGATGACAGGCGGTGGCGACAGAGGCATCGGAGTCTCCCGCCAGTTCGCGGGCCATCAGGTCGATCAGCCCGGGATCGATGCAGGGCTCGTCGCCCTGGACGTTGACCACGATGGCTTCGTCGCCCCAGCCGCGCCGCGCGGCGACCTCGGCGATGCGATCGGTGCCGCTGGCATGGTCGGTGCGCGTCATCTCCGCCGCAAAGCCATGCTTGTCGACGGCGGCAAGCACCGCTTCGTGATCGGTGGCAACCAGGATTTCGGATGCGCCGCTTCGGGCGGCCTGCTCGGCCACCCGCACCACCATCGGCTTGCCGGCGATGTCGGCCAGCGGCTTGCCGGGCAATCGGCTGGAAGCAAAGCGGGCGGGAATGACGACCTTGAATGACATGGCATGCCCGCAGGAAAGAGGTCAGCCCGCGGCTTCCTCGTGGGTCAGCTGGCGCGCCTCCTCCTCGAGCATGACCGGTATGTCGTCGCGCACCGGATAAGCCAGCTTGCAGGCCTTGCACACCAGTTCCTGCTTGGGCTTGCGGTAGTCGAGAGGGCCCTTGCAGACGGGACAGACGAGGATTTCAAGCAGGCGGGGATCCATTGAGCTTCTCCAGTACCCAGTGCGCCAGATCGGGATCGAGCTGGGCGTCGACCGGAAGCACCCAGGTTTCCGGCGGCGCGAAGGCTTGGCATTTTACCGCATCTTTCTCGGTCATCAGGAGCGCTTCGGCGCCGTGCAGGGCGAGATCGGCGGGCTGGAACACATGGTGATCGGGAAAGGCCCGGGTTTCCGCCTGCAGCCCCATCTCCTCCAATTGGCGGAAGAAGCGGGCCGGGTGGCCGATGCCGGCCAGCGCGCGCAAGGCGCGCCCGCGCAACATCCCGGCATCGCAGGTGCGCTGCGGATCGAGCAGATTGCGCCAGTGCGAGGCGGCCAGGCGCATGCGGAACAGGCGGGGGGGCGCAATACCCGGCGGCAACGAGGCGGCCCCGTTGAGCACCAGCGCATCCGCCTGGGCAAGGCGCGTCGGACATTCGCGCAGCGGGCCGGCCGGCAGCGGCCAGCCGTTGCCGAGACCGCGCTCGTCCATCACCGCGATCTCGACATCGCGTGCCAGGCGCAGGTGCTGCAGGCCGTCGTCGGCGATCAGCAGGTTGCACTCGGGATGGGCCGCCAGCAGCGCCTGCGCCGCGGCGACGCGGTCTCGGCCGACATAGACCGGGCAGCCGGAGCGCCGTGCCAGCAGCAGCGGCTCATCGCCGACGCGGGCCGCATCGCTCTGGGGCGTCACCGCCTCGACGCCGGTCGCGCGGCCGCCGTAGCCGCGGCTGACGAGACCGGGGCGCCAGCCGTGGCGGGCCAGCTCCTGCGCCAGATAGAGAACCAGTGGTGTTTTTCCGCTGCCGCCGGCGGTGATGTTGCCGACCACCAGCACCGGCACTGGCAACCTGACGGACGGCAGCCAGCCCAGGCGATAGGCCAGCCGGCGCAGGTTGACCGTCAAGGCAAACAGGCCGGCGAGCGGCAGCAGCAGGACCGCGGCCGGGCCGCGTGTCTGCCATCCCGCTGCGATCCGCTGGCTCAAGTCCATCGCGGACCTGTCGGTGTGGTGGGGCGCGCAGTCTCCGTCAGCGCGACGGGCTCTGCGTGGCGAAGGAAATGTGGCTGTAGCCGGACTGCTGGGCTGCCTGCATGACGTCGATCACGCTCTGGTGCGCGGCCTTGGCATCGGCGTTGATGACCACCACCGGCTCTTTCTCGCTGCCGCCGGCGCGGCGCAACGCCAGGCTGATGGCGGCGACGTCCTTGCCGC
>JADLGU010000100.1 GCA_020849155.1 Rhodocyclaceae bacterium
AGCGCATTCTGGCGCGTGGCGCTGGCGGCCGGGCCGCTGTGCCTGTGGATGCGTTTTTCGCCGCGCGCGCAAGGCGCTGCACCCCTGCGCTGGAAACCGCTGGCCGTCGCCGGGCTGTGCTTTGCCGGCGACCTCGCTGCCTGGCATGTATCCATTCTTTACACCTCGGTCGCCAACTCGACTCTGGAAGCGAATTTCGCGCCGATTTTCGTGACGCTTGGCGCCTGGCTGCTGTTCCGCCAGCGCGTGTCGCGCTTGTTCCTGATCGCCTTGGCCGTAACCCTGGGCGGCGCCACGCTGCTGATCGGCCCCAACTTTGCGCTCGGCGGCCGCGCCCTGCTGGGCGACGCCCTCGGGGTGCTAACCGCGGTGTTCTATGCCGGCTACATGCTGGCGATCAAAGCGGCCAGCGAACGCGCCGGTACCGCCAGCATCATGGCCGTCAGCACCGGCATTGCCGCCCTTGCCCTGCTGCCCTACGCGCTGGCCACCGCCGATGTGTTTCTGCCGCAGTCGGCGAGCGGCTGGCTGGTGCTGATCGGTCTTGCAATCGTCCCGCATATCGCAGGCCAGAGCCTGATCGTCTACGGCTTCGCGCGCCTGCCGGCGGCGTTCTCCTCGGTGAGCCTGCTGTTGCAGCCGGTGCTGGCGACGATTTACGCGTGGGCGCTGCTGGGTGAAGCCGTGGGACCGGTGCAGATGGCCGGTGGACTCGTGGTGCTTGTAGGCATCTACCTCGCGAAGCGCGGCAGCTAGTGTCCCGAATCGCTAATTCGCTGAAGAAAAGACGCCGAGAAACGACGCCATACGGCGTTGCAAATGCTCGCAAGGTGTCCGACCTTGCTGCGCTTTGCGCCTTGTCTGGCGCCGTTTTCGCCGTTTTTCTAAATCAACCGTTGTCTTCACGCCTGGCAATTATTCAACGAACCAACGATTCGGGACACTAGCGAAACATATGACACATGCGGAGTTTGTCGCCGCTTACACGGCAGGAAAGCTCAAGGTGACGGTCGATCCGGCCGCCGCTTCGCGATATCTGAGCGCAAGGCTGATGTTGCCCTTTTTTGTGATGGCGGTGCTCGGTGCCGGCATCGCACTCGCTTTGATAGGCTGGATAGGGTCGGGACTTGCAGTTATTGCGATCGGTTTCATCGCGCCGCGCCTGATCAAACGCTCGGCGCCGCGTTTCGTGCTGACCCAGGCCGTGCAAAACGAGCAGACCTATAGAGAAGCCACGCAGGCCGGTATCCTGCTGATCACTGCTAGCTGAAACAAGTTCCGTTTATGACAGCAGCGGCCGCTACATGAAGAACATGGCACCGCGAAAATCAGTGAAATAACGCGGTGCGCGACGCTCGATGCGCACTTCCTTCGCGGGAGCATCCTCATGCGGAGCCGAAGCTACGCTGTGCTGCGCCAATGCGACGACCATGACCGCGGGTGACGGCCGCGGCGTCTGGCTGGTCCTTGGGGATGTCGCTTCCGCGTCACTACCGTCGGCGACGCGAATGGCGCGCGAGGCCGGCGCCGCGACGGCTACCGCGGGAGGCTCGGCGGAAGCAAACGCCAGCGCGATCGGCTGAGGGCTGCGCACCGCAGCCATTTCGGCTGGAGGCTCGGCGGAGGCGAATGCCAGCATGGTCGATTGCGGGCTGCGCGTCGCCGCCATTTCGGCGGGCGGCTCGGCGGATGCGAGCGCGAGCAAGCTCGTCGGCTCACGTATCGGCTCAGCCTCCGGTGCCACCGAGATCGGCTGCGCTTCCAGATTCGCCATCACTTCGGCTGCGAGCGGCGCAAGTGTGAGCCGCATAGCGCCGGCCGCCGCGTTCTGCGCCGTCGCCGGGACCGGCCGCAGTTCGGGCGCCATTGCCAATTGATTCAATGGTTCCTTCCGATCCTTCTGCTCGTATTGCTTGTTTTGTTTTTTCCCCTGTTCGGACGCTGCGGGAGCAGGCAGGCGGGACGGGGTTGCGGCCGGCTCGCGCGTGCGCAGGGCAGGCACGCCGATTTCAATATCCCGCGGCAGCACGCTGGACCTGGACTTGACCGCAGGAAGCATGATCCGGTCGGTCGGCGCGACCGCGACTCGCATCATCCCGCCCTCGTGTTGCGGGGTTTCGCGCCGCATCTGCGCATACAGGAGAGCGTAGCGATAGGAGCGCCCTAGCTCCGGGGTATCCGGCCTGAGTTCTGCCGCCGCGGCGGTCGATACTGTCCCGGCCTCAGCTTGCGCCGCCTGGCGCGCTGCCGCAGGTATGGGGAATAATCCGGCAAAAATGCCGGTTTCGCGTTTGCCCCCGACAAGGCGACTCAGATTGATAGCCTCGGCATCGGGCGCAGTGAGCACTACGCGCAGAGCCGGCGTCGACGCATGCGCAAGTTCTACCGTCCTGCCCGGATTCAATAACACATCGCCCTTGACCGTCGTCAGCGCCTGCTCGTCCTGGCTGATCACATAAACGCCGCCGTCGGCGAGGCTCGTTAGGGGCTGCGCCGGCAGCGCGTTGCCGCTCTGCGCAAGCGCCATATGCGGCAAGCGCAGGGAAGTACTGATCATGCCCGCCAGGTCCAGATTCAGACCCGCCCCCGAAACCCGGCCGTTGCTCATGAACAGCACGCTGCCGTTGGATCGCAGGCTACCCATGATGTTCATGGACTGCGGATTGAAGATCTGATTGAGCACCGAACTTTGGGCGTTCGGTTGGATAAAATTGACCACCTCGTCGACGCCGACATGGAAACTTTGCCAGCCGATTTGGGTGTGCCCGGTGGTGGAGATGACGGTCAGGGTCGCAGGGTCATAGCTGGCCCTGCCCGCGCTGACCACAGGGCCCGCAGGGCCCGCATGGGCCGCCCCCGCGCCAGCAAAGATCAGCGCCAGGCCAAGC
>JADLGU010000101.1 GCA_020849155.1 Rhodocyclaceae bacterium
ACGCGCAGCGCCGCCCCGCCGCCGAGGCCCGGCTGCTCTACCGCGAGACGCCGGAGAGCGAGACGAAGCGCGCCCGGGCGGCGGAGCTGCGCCGGCTGGCGCCGCTGCCGCAGGCCGACACGAAGGGCCGCCCGACCAAGCGCGACCGGCGGCAGATGAACCGGCTGCGCGGCGGCGAATGAGCGTATCTGAAGGGCAGGCGAAGCAGACAACCAAAGGAGCGAACGTCACATGAACATCGAGAAGATCAAGGTGCGCGTCACGCAATCCGGCCAGACCATGGACGTCGTCGTCTTCAACAAGCGGGCCAGCGGCATCACGGTGGTGCTCGGCGAGGGCCAGCACAGCATGAAGTGCGAACTGACGCCGACGCGCAACGGCCTGGCCTACGCCGGCAGCGTGATGGGGCGCGAGATCGTCTACGAGCGCAGCCGCGAGCAGGTGCAGGCCGACATCGACCGCCTCAACCCGGCGGTGCGCGAATATCGGCGCTGACATCGCCGTATTGCGCAGACCGACTTTTCCTTCGCCATCAGGAACCCATCATGGCCGTGCGCGTGGTCAGGCTTGGAACGCCCAGAGTGAAGAACGAAGGCCTGCGCATCGGCACGGTGCGGCGGCCGCCGCGCGGCGTGCCGAAGTCGGAGTTCGCCAGCGGCGACTGGTACGACGTCTGGTTCCCCAACCTCGCGCCGAGCGCGGAGACGGTGAAGTTCGCCCAGTCCGCCGAGACGCCGGCGCAGTGGGCGGCCTTCGCGAAGAAGTACCGCGCCGAGATGGCGGCACCGGACGCCGCCCGCGCGCTCGACCTCCTCGCCGCGCTCTCGCACACGGCCGACTTCTCGGTCGGCTGCTACTGCGCGGACGAGGCGCACTGCCACCGCTCGGTGCTGCGCGCGCTGCTGGCCGAGCGCGGCGCCCAGTTCGGCCCGCCGTGATCCGCCGTCCTGCGCAGACCGACTTTTGCCGATGAAGCCCACCGACCCTTCCCGCCTCGACCGCGTCGTGCTGGAGGCGCGCCGCGCGGCGGAGCGGCGCGAGCAGGGCTACCGCGAGCAGGCGCTGAAGCTCTATCCGTGGGTCTGCGGCCGCTGCGCGCGAACGTTCGCCCGCGCCAACCTGCGCGAGCTGACGGTGCACCATCGCGATCACAACCACGACAACAACCCGCCCGACGGCAGCAACTGGGAGCTGCTCTGCCTCTATTGCCATGACAACGAGCACCAGCGCCTGCTCGAAGCGGGCGGCGGCGGCGCGGCCGGCGGCCAGGGCGGCCGCGCCACCCACTCCCCCTTCGCCAACCTGAAGGATCTGCTGGAGAAGGGCCGCAAGTAGGCGCGGCGCCAGGGTCGGGGCCCGGCGGCGCCGGATTCGTTGAAGCGGGGTTTATTCACGCCTCAACTCATTGCCAAGGACGGCCCTACCCCATTTGCTGTGCATAAGTGAGCACCAATTCTTCTTGCCATGGGAATGATCCTTGGCGAGTATGGGGCATAAGCAACCAATACAAAACGCTTGATGACCATATCCAACCTCAGCAGGCTCTGTTCGCTGCTGCGTGCCGGTTTCCCAGAAATCGATTCCGGCAAGGATCTGGCGCTTCTGCTGGAGATCGGCCGGGAGGAGGAATCCGGCGCCGAGCCGACGCAGAAGCAGCTGTGTCTTTGCGGCATCGCCTCGGCCGCCACCATCCGGCGCCGGCTGCGGCACCTGGCGGCCAGGAAACTCATCCGCCGCAAGCACAACCATCACGACGGCCGGTCGGTGACCTTCTGCCTGAGCCCCGCCGCCGCGCGCCAGCTCAAGCAGGTCATCCGCAGCGCCAAACTCATGCATTGGTGAGCGCGTGCGGGAAGGCGGCATGCTGAGCCCCGAGTTCCTCAAGCAGGCCGCCGAGGCCAAAACCCCCGATGCGCTCGCCACGCTGATCTACCGGCTCTGCGCGCCGCTGGCCGGCGTCAGGAAGATCGACCTGATCTGCAACGAGAAGCACGAGCAGAAGCACATCGCCTGCTTCATCGAGACCCCCTCGCTGAGCGAAGCGCGCCGGCTGGCCCAGCATCTCGGCGTGACGGTCTTCGGCGAGCAGGGGCTGGTCTTCGAGCTGCCGCGCCCCGACGGTTTCCGCTGCGCGCCCTACGTCCACCCCGGCGACCCTGTCCTGCCGGTGCGGGTGGCCTTCAGCTGCCTGGTGCGCTGAGTCAGGGGTACAGCCCGCGCAGCGCCCGCGCTTCCAGCACCCGGCTGCAGCCGACGACGAAGGCGGCGGTGCGCAGCGGCAGCGCGCGCGCCTGCGCCACTTCCCAGATGCCGTTGAAGGCCTCGACCATGATGCGGTCGAGGCGCTGGTTGATCTCGGCCTCGCTCCAGAAGAAGCTGGAGATGTCCTGCACCCACTCGAAGTAGCTCACCGTGACGCCGCCGGCGTTGGCGATGACGTCGGGGATCACCGTGACGCCGCGCTCGCGCAGGATGCGGTCGGCGTCCGGGGTGGTCGGGCCGTTGGCGCCCTCGACGACGACCTTGGCGGCGATGGCGCCGGCGTTGGCCTCGGTGATCTGGTTCTCGACGGCGGCGGGGATCAGGAAGTCGCAGGGCACGCGCCAGAATTCCTCCGCCGACAGCGGCGCCGCGCCGGCGAAACCGGCGAGGCCGCCGGCATGGGCATTGTGGGCGGCGAGCGCCGCCAGATCCAGGCCGGCCTCGCGGTACACGGCGCCGCTCTCGTCCTGCAGGGCGACCACCTTGGCGCCGTGCTCGGCGAAGATGCGCGCCGCCGCCGCGCCGACGTTGCCGAAGCCCTGCACGGCGACGCGGGCGCCCTCGAGCGGGATGCCGAGCCGGCGCGCCGCTTCGCGCGCGCAGATGAAGACGCCGCGGCCGGTGGCGTCGCGCCGGCCCAGGCTGCCGCCGAGCGAGAGCGGCTTGCCGGTCACCACGCCCGTCACGGTGCGGCCCTGGTTCATGGAATAGGTGTCCATCATCCAGGCCATCACCTGCTCGTTGGTGTTCACGTCGGGCGCCGGGATGTCGCGGTCGGGGCCGAGCAGGACGTTGATCTCCATGGTGTAGCGCCGCGTCAGGCGCTCCAGTTCGGCCGGTGAAAGCCGCTTCGGATCGACGCGGATGCCGCCCTTGGCGCCGCCGTAGGGCACCTGCACGACGGCGTTCTTGATGGTCATCCAGGCTGCCAGCGCCATCACTTCCGAGAGCGTCACCTCGGGGTGGAAACGCACGCCGCCCTTGCCCGGCCCGCGCGACAGGTTGTGGTGCACGCGGTAGCCCTCGAAATGCGCCACCGCGCCCGAATCGAGCCGGATTGGCACGTCGACGATCAGCGAGCGCTTGGGCCGGCGCAGGGTCTCGATCCAGGGGATCAGCGCCTTGTCGAGGTGCGGCGCGACGCGCTCGACCTGGTCGAGGTAGTTCTCCCAGGCGCCGGCGTTCTCGCAGGAGAGGTAGGACGGCAGTGTGGTGTTCATATATGGAAGCCGCGAAGCGGCTGAACCGTAGTCACCCCTTTCCTCGGGAAAGGGGCTGGGGGAAAGGCAGTCATTCCTCAGCTCATCTGCTTCGGCAACCAGGTGATGATGCCGGGGAAGAACCAGATGAGCAAGACCGCCGCCACCATCAGGGCAAACATCGGCAAAGCCTGTTTGCCGATCCAGGTGATCTCCTTCTTCGTCATGCCCTGCAGCACGAACAGGTTGAAGCCGACCGGCGGCGTGATCTGCGCCATCTCCACCACCAGCACCAGGTAGATGCCGAACCAGATCAGGTCGATGCCGGCTTTCTCGACGGTGGGCAGGATCACGCCCATGGTCAGCACCACCATCGAGATGCCGTCGAGGAAGCAGCCGAGGATGACGTAGAACACCATCAGGGCGAGGATCAGCGTCAGCGGCGTGAGGCCGAGCCCGCCGATCCACTCGGCGAGGTGGCGCGGCAGGCCGATGTAGCCCATCGACAGCGTGAGGAAGGCGGCGCCGGCGAGGATCAGCGCGATCATGCAGTACAGGCGCGTCGCGCCGAGCAGGCTGTCGCGGAAATTGGCCCAGCCGAGCACGCCCTGGGCGGCGGCGATGATCAGCGCGCCGACCACGCCGAGCGCCGCCGCCTCGGTCGCCGTGGCCAGGCCGGTGTAGATCGAGCCGAGCACGGCGGCGATCAGGGTCACCACCGGGATCAGGTGGCGCGAGGCGTAGAGCTTCTGCGCCAGCGTCAGGCGCGCGTCCGGCGGCGGGATGGCGCCCGGGTGCGCCAGCGCCCAGACGATGGTGTAGGCCATGAAGAGGCCGGCCAGCAGCAGGCCCGGCAGCACCCCGGCGATGAACAGCTGGGCGATGGAGACGTTGGCGGTGACGCCGTAGACGATCATGATGATCGAGGGCGGGATGAGCAGGCCGAGCGTGCCGGCGCCGGCCAGGGTGCCGATGGTGATGTCCTCCGGGTAGCCGCGCTTCTTCAGCTCGGGCAGGGTCATCTTGCCGATGGTGGCGCAGGTGGCGGCGGACGAGCCGGAGACGGCGGCGAAGATGGTGCAGCCGATGATGTTGGTGTGGAGCAGCCGCCCCGGCAGGCGCTCCAGCCAGGGCGCCAGGCCGCGGAACATGTCCTCCGAGAGCCTGGTGCGGAAGAGGATCTCGCCCATCCAGACGAAGAGCGGCAGCGCGGTCAGCGTCCACGACGAGGAGGCGCCCCAGATGGTCACCGCCATGCTGTCGCCGACCGGGCGCGAGGTGAACAGCTCCATGCCGATCCAGGCCACGCCGGTGAGCGCCAGGCCGATCCACACGCCCGAGCCGAGCAGCACGAAGAGCAGGACGATCAGGCCGAAGGTGATGAAGAGTTCCATCTTGTCTTATTCGATGTGCGCCGGCTCGCCGCCCTCGCGCTCGAGGCGCAGTTCCCGGCCGCGCAGGAGGTCGATGAGGTCCTGGGCGAAGGCCAGGCAGAACAGCAGCGTGCCCGCCGCCATGCCCAGCTGCGGGATCCACAAGGGCGTCGCGTCGAGGCCGGTGGAGACGTCGTGGAACTGCCAGGACTGCCAGGCCAGCCGCAGGGAGAACCAGGCCAGCGCGCCCGCGAGCAGCAGCGCCGCGCCGTGGCAGAAGATCTCCAGGGCGCGCTGCGCCTTCGGCCCGAGATGGTTGAGGATCAGGGTGACGCGGATGTGCTCGCCGCGGCGCAGGGTGTGGGCCAGGGCGAGGAAGGCCGAGGCCGCCATGCAGTAGCCGGCGTAGGCGTCGACGCCCGGCACGCGGATGGCGAAGAGCCGGCCGAAGATCGAGGCCAGCACCGTGGCCAGCGTGGCGATGAGGAACAGTCCGGCGAGCCAGCCGGCCCAGGTGAACAGACGGTCGAGGTGGGGGCGCATGATGGATTCGGCGTTGCCCTCTCCCCCGGCCCCTCTCCCACGCGTGGGAGAGGGGAGGAAAAACTCCCTCTCCCGCTTGCGGGAGAGGGTTGGGGAGAGGGCCGCCTTTACTTCCGGAACGCGTCCAGCACCGCCTGCCCGTCGGCGCCGGCCTGCTTGACCCAGTCGGCGATCATGGCGTCGCCGACCTTCTTCATGTCGGCCTTCAGCTGCGCCGAGGGGGCCTCGACCTTCATGCCGTTCTTCGTCAGCTGCTCGAGGTAGAACTTGGTCTTCTCCTCGCTCACCTTCCAGCCGCGCGCCTCGGCCTCGGCGGCGGCCTTGAGCACGGCCTCCTGGGTCGGCTTGTCGAGGGCGTCGAAGGCCTTCTGCGAGACGATGACCAGATTCTTCGGCAGCCAGGCCTGGGTGTCGTAGAAGAACTTGACCTGCTCCCACACCTTGCTGTCGTAGCCGGTGGCGCCGGAGGTCATGAAGGCGGTCACCGCGCCGGTGGCCAGCGCCTGCGACAGCTCGGCGGCCTGGATGGTCACCGGCTGCGCGCCGACCAGCTCGGCGATGCGGCGGGTGTTGGGGTTGTAGGCGCGCCACTTGGCGCCCTTCAGATCGGCCGCGCTGGCGACCGGCTTGGCGCTGAAGATGCCCTGCGGCGGCCACGGCACGGAGTACAGCACCTTGATGCCCTGCTTGGCCAGGCGGCCCTCGGTGGCGGCCTTGGAGGCCAGCCACAGCTTCTTCGCCTCGGCGTAGCTGGTGGCGAGGAAGGGGATGGTGTCGACGCCGTACATCGCGTCCTCGTTGGAGAAGTTGGAGATCAGCACCTCGCCGAGCTGCGCCTGGCCGCCCTGCACCGCGCGCTTGATCTCGTTGGCCTTGAAGAGCGAGCCGCCGGGATGCACGGTGATCTTCAGCTTGCCGCCGCTCGCCTTGTCGATGTCGGCGGCGAACTGCTGGATGTTCTCGGTGTGGAAGTTGGCCGCCGGGTAGGCGGTCGGCATGTCCCACTTGGTCTGCGCCGCGGCGCCGGCGGCGGCCAGCGCCAGGGCGGCCCCGGCCAACAGCGACATCACGTTTTTCTGCTTCATAGATCCTCCTCAGGCAGGTCGGTTCGAAGGGTGTTTTGGCAAAACGTGGGCGAAACGTTAATAATTTATTGACACGTTGTCAACATCATTTTTACAATACGGCCAGTCCAGTATGAGAGGTACCGCCATGGCCCGCAAGCGCACCGCCCCCAAAGCACCGCCCGCCGCGCCGAAATCGCTCGCCGAAGCGGCGCAGCGCATCGTCTCGTCCTCGCACCTCGTCTCGGAGAAGTCGCCCGAGCTGTCCGAGTTCGAGTTCGGCCTGATCATCGCCGGCCACGCCTTCGACCGCTGGATGATCCGCTGCATGGCCGCCGCCGGCGTCAAGGACATGACGCCCACCGACGTGCTGGTGCTGCACCATATCAACCACCGCGAACGCGAGAAGCGCCTGGCCGACGTCTGCTTCGTGCTCAACATCGAGGACACCCACGTGGTGTCCTATTCGCTGAAGAAGCTGGCCGCCGCCGGCCTGGTCACCGGCAGCAAGCGCGGCAAGGAAGTGTTCTTCTCCACCACGGCGAAAGGCACGGCGCTGTGCCTGCGCTACCGCGAGGTGCGCGAGGCCTGCCTGATGCCGGGCTTCTCCGGCGCCGAAGAGGAGAACCTGCGCCTGGCCGAGCTGGCGCGGGTGCTGCGCACCCTCTCCGGCCGCTACGACCAGGCGGCCCGAGCCGCAACCTCGTTCTGATATGACGACCTATCCCCCATCCCCTTTCCCGAGGAAAGGGGTGACGGTAGTTCAGCCGCTGCGCGGCTTCCAAATGGTTGGCTTCAGCCCTCCTTGGGGCGGCCCGGCGGAGGGCTGAGATGCCGCGCCTCCTCCCGCTCGGCGACGCGGCGTGGACCGTCGAGTTCGGCGACGCCATCGACCCGGCCCTGCACGCCCGCGTGATGGGCTTCGCCCGGGCGCTGGAAGAGGCGGCGCTGCCGGCGGTGGTCGAGTCGGTGCCGACCTTCCGCTCCTGCACGGTGCATTTCGATCCGCTCGCCGAGGGCGCCGACGTTCTCGGCGACCGCCTGCTGGAGCTCGCGGCTTCGGCGCCGGAAGCGGCCATCGCCGGACGGCGCTGGCGCATTCCCGTCCTCTTCGGCGGCGAGGCGGGTCCGGACCTGGCGGCGCTCGCGGCCAACTGCGCGCTCACCGAAGAGGCCGTGGTCGCGCGCCTGTGCGCGACCGCATTCCGCGTCTACATGCTCGGCTTCATGCCGGGCTTCCCCTACATGGGCGGGCTGCCGGGAGAACTGGCCATGCCGCGCCTGGCGACGCCGCGAAAGACCGTGCCGGCGCGCAGCCTGGCGGTAACCGGCACGCTGTGCGCCATCTACCCTTTCGCCAGCCCGGGCGGCTGGCGCCTGCTCGGTCGCACGCCGCTCAACGTGTTCGATACGCGGCAATCCTCCCCCGCCCTCTTCGCGCCGGGCGACGAGGTGATGTGGCAGGCCGTCGACAGCGAAGCGTTCGCACGTATGGAAGCGGCCGACGCGCAAGGATTGCTCGCGCGCGAGGCCTTTCTCGTCGCGCCGGAAGCGCCATGGCCGCGGTGATCGAGGTCGTCGACGGCGGCCTCGGCACGACGCTGCAGGACGCCGGCCGCCCCGGCTTCCGCCGCTACGGCGTCGCCCTCTCCGGCGCGCTCGAGCCGCTCTGGCTCGCCTGCGCCAACGCGCTGGCGGGCAACCCGTCCGGCGCGGCGGCGCTGGAGCTGCGCCTGACCGGGCCGCGCCTGCGCGTCGCCGCGGGGCGCGTGCGTTTCGCCCTGGCCGGCAGCGCCGACGTCGCCGTGTCGCGCAGACTGACTTTCGCGCCGTGGCAGAGCGTGACGCTGGAGGAAGGCGACGAGTTGAAGATCGGCGCCGTGCGCGGCGGCATCGCCTACCTGGCCATTGCCGGCGGCATCGACACGCCGCCGCTCCTCGGCAGCCGCGCCACCCACCTGCGCGCCGGCCTGGGCGGCGTCGAAGGACGCGCGCTGGCTGCCGGCGACCACCTTCCCGTCGGTGCGGACGAACCCGATGGCAGCGAACGCCGCCAGTCGGCCTTCGCGCATGAAGACGGCCCGATCCGCCTGCTGCCCGGCCCGCAGGACGACCACTTCACGCCGGCCGCGCGGCGCACGCTTGCCGAGGAGGAATTCATCGTCAGCCGCGACGCCGACCGCATGGGCCTGCGCCTCGACGGGCCGGCGCTCACGCACGACGATCGCTTCGGCGACGAGATCATCTCGGACGGCGTCGCTCCCGGCGCCCTCCAGGTGCCGCCCGACGGCCGGCCGATCCTGCTGCTGGCCGACTGCCAGACCGTCGGCGGCTATCCGAAGATCGCCACGGCGATCGGCGCCGACCTGCCGCGGCTGGCGCATGCCCTGCCGGGCGACCGCCTGCGCTTCGCCTGCGTCTCGCGCGAGCAGGCGGTCGCGGCGCGGCGCGCGCAGCAGGCGCGGCTGGCCGCCTGGATCGAGGGCATCGCGCCCTGCGCGCCGGCCGGCGGCCTCGACGAGGCGGCGCTGTATTCGGCCAACCTGATCAGCGGCGCGCTGTATTCGGAGGAACCATGAAGATCGACCTCAACGCCGACCTCGGCGAGAGCTTCGGCGCCTGGCGCATGGGTGCCGACGCGGAACTGCTCGGCATCGTCTCCTCGGCCAACGTCGCCTGCGGCTTCCATGCCGGCGACCCATTGGTGATGCGGCGAACGCTGCGCCTGGCGCGCGAACGCGGCGTCGGCGTCGGCGCGCATGTCGCCTATCCCGACCTGCAGGGCTTCGGCCGCCGCCCGATGCGGATCCCGGCCGAGGAACTGGAGGCGATGCTGATCTACCAGATCGGCGCGCTCGCCGGGCTGGCCACGGCGGAAGGCATGCGGGTCGGCCACGTCAAGCCGCACGGCGCGCTCAACAACGCCGCCTGCGCCGACCTCGAACTGGCGCGCACGGTGTGCCGCGCCATGGCCGCCTTCGACAAGTCGCTCATCCTGCTGGCGCCGGCGCTGTCGCAGCTCGTCGTCGCCGGACGCGAAGCCGGCCTGGCCGTGGTGGAGGAACTCTTCGCCGACCGCGCCTACCTCGACGACGGTCAGCTGGTGCCGCGCAGCCGGCCCGACGCCATGATCCACGGCGCCGAGGCCTCGCTCGCCCACGTGCGGCGCATGCTCGAGGAAGGTTCAATCGTCAGCGTGAACGGCAAGCGCCTGCCGGTGCGCGCCGGCAGCGTCTGCGTGCACGGCGACAATGCCGAGGCGGTGGCCACGGCGCGGCGCCTGCGCGATGGGCTGCAGGCGGCCGGCTATGCAATCGCCGGGCTGGGCGCCGGCTGACTCAGTGCCGCCCGTGGCGGCCGTGCCGCTTGTCGTGCCGCTCCCAGCGGCCGTGGTGCTCGCGCCAGTGGCCGTCGTGATGCTCCCAGCGGTGCGGCAACCAGTGGTGGCCGTGGCGCGGCGCTTCCCAGCGACCTGGCACCCAGTGGTGGGAATGGCCATGCCAGGACCAATGGCCGCCGATCCAGATGTAGCCCGGATAAGGCGCGACCCCGATCACCTCGATCCGCGGCGGCGGCGGGGCGACGATCACCGGCTCGTAGCGGACATAGGCCGGCTGCGCCGTGGCCACCACGCAGCCGGACAGGGATAAGGCGGACATCGCCACGGCAAGCAGGGCGATGCGGATCGTGCGGACTGCTTTCATCTGCGTTCTCCATGACGCGCGCGCCGGAATCGGCGCAAGGCGCGCAATGGAATAACGTTCGGGCGGCTCTTGCCGCGACAGGCATTTTGTAAAGGTTTGTTTCCGGCTAGGGCCGCTTGGACGGGGCGATTCGGTCGAAGTAGCGGGCGCGGTACAGCAGACGCTTGCGCGCATCGGAGTCGCTAAAGGCGGCGCGGTCGTGCAGCACGTTGTTGCTGACCAAACCCATGCCCGGTTCGAGGCGGCCGCGGAAGATCCAGGGGCTGGCTTCATCCGCCAGGATGCGTTCCAGCGATGCCACGGCGGCGCGCGTCGCGGCATCGTCCTTCCACTCGATGCTCACCGTGCGCGCCGTATAGCGCATGTGCAGATGCCCGTCCGGATAGACACTGAACACCGGTCCGGCCTGGGCCGCGCGCGCCACTTCGCCCTCTTCCAGCCGCGGCGGGATGGTCATGGCGTCGGCCGCCATGAAGGCGCGGATATGCACGGGGTTCTCGTCGCGCAGCAGGATGTAGGCGATCTCGTGGTCCATCAGCCGGTTCCCGCCGCCGGCTGCCGCGCTCTGCACGCAATGCAGCAGCAGTCCGCGCACCTGGCGCTCGAGGGTGTTGTAGTAGCCGTCGGTGTGCCACTTGATGCCGCGGTCGGTGTAGGGGATGAACTCGGTGCGCGTGCCGGCCGGCGCCACCGCCAGCGGCGAGATGCCGTCGTCGTCGGCGAGGCGATTGGCGTCGAGGCTGACCAGCCCCAACTGGCGGCCGAGCAGGCGCGGGATGTCCTTGTCCGGGTCGCTGCCGGTGGGCGAGGCATAGAGCGCCATGTTGGCGACGGCGCAGCGCGCCAGCAGGGCCTCGCGCTCGGCAAAAGTCAGTCTGCGTGGGTCGGCGATCTCCACCAGCAGGTCTTCGAGGCGGCGCGGGTGGGCAGCCAGCTTGCGCCCGCGCCAGGCGGCGTAGGCGGCGGCGTTGTCGAGATCGAAATGCGCGGGAATCGTCATTCGCCCGAGAGGCCTTCGCGCGCGCGGCGCGCCGGCTTCTCCCCGCCGCCGAAGAGGCCGTCGAGCGTCTTGCGGATCGCCTGCACGCCTTCCGGCGCCTCGATCTCCATCACCTGGTCGTACACCCAGCCCTTGTCCTTCTCCGGCATGCCCTCGCGCACGCGCGCGGCGTAGGCGCGGCGGAAACCGAAGTCCGGCCCCTTCTCGTCGCAGGAATATTCCGCGTAGTCGGCGCCGGCGGCGTTGAACACCTCGAGGAAATGGCGGCGGCAGGCGCCCGGCTCGGTGGTCGCCAGCAGCATGTCGGCGTTGTCCTCGACGGCCTCGGCCATGCGCTGTGCCAGCGCCGCGGTGAATTCGGCGCGCTGCTCCGCAGAGAGCTTGTCGTAGGCGACGCGGTCGGCGTAGTGGGCGTGGAAGGCCAGGGTCTCGACGACGTAGTCGAAGTAAGGCCGGCCGAGGTCGATGTCGAACTTCGCCGCGCGCATGCGCCGGATCGATTCGACGGCCAGTTTCCAGGAGAGCATGGCGACGACGCTGGCGAGCTCGGCCATCGAGCGCGCCCGCCCGCCGGCGTGGAACCGGCTGCGGATGCGCACGGCCATCAGTGCTCGCCCTTGGTACGGCGAATGCCGGCGAGACGGTTGCCCTGCTTCTGCGGACCGCCGCGCGGGAAGATCTCGTGCAGGTAGTGGTTGCTGCCCTTCTCCGCCCCCCACTTCTCGGTGAAATGCCTGATCATCACGCGCACCTGCGGCTGCACGCGGTGCTCGGCGTGGAATTCGCGGATGAAGCGGATCACCTGCCAGTGCTCGTCGGTGAGTGCCAAGCCCTCCTCGGCGGCCAGGACGCGGGCGAAGTCCTCCGACCAATCGTCGAGGTCGATCAGGTAGCCCTCGGACTCGATGGGGATGTCGCGCCCATCGACCCGGATGGTCCGCGCGGTGAATTCCCGATACGCGTCGCCCATTACCAATCTCCTATTGTGCACCTGGCGAAACTGCGCAGCTTTGCCGCCGGGCCGCCCCAAGGCAAAGCGGCACGCGCCGGAGGCGCAACCTCCACAGCGCTCTTAAACGCGACCCGTGACACCCGAGCGCAGCGAGCAAGCAGGCTCCCCCGCCCCGGGGCGGGGGCCGGGGGGTGGGGTTTCAATACCCGGCCTTGCCGAAAGGTTTGGTCAGGCCGGCGATCCTCACCGCCTGCTTGGCCGGGCCATCCTTGGGGAAGAGGTCGTACATGCCCTTGGAGTCCACACCGGGCATCAGCTCGGCCATGTCCTTCATGAAATTGCGGAAGCTCGGCGTGTGGCCGTCCTCGCGATACTTGTCGCGGAAGTAGTTGATGATGGTCCAGTGCTCGTCGCTCAGCGCGACGCCCTCGGCGGCAGCGATGGCCTCGGCCGCCTCGTTGCTGAAATCGGCCTCGACCAGATAGCCGTCGGCATCGGCTTCCTTATCCTCGCCGTTGATGATGTATCCCATGCTCTCTCCTTATTTCTTGCGCAGATAGAATTCGTAGGAACCGCGCGCCACCTCGACGCGCTCGACCAGCTCAAGCGGCGTGTTCCTGACCCAGGCCTCGACGTCGCCCGGCGTGCCGGGACAGTTGCTCGCCAGCATCAGGATCTCGCCCGGCTTCATGCCGTCGAGCACCTTCTTGGCCTCGAGGATCGGGCCCGGACAGGTGCTGCCGCGCATGTCGAGCGTGACGTTGGCCTTCGGCGCGGATTTCTTCCCGCTGCCGCGGGTGACGAGGTAGGCGGTGCGGCCGCCTTCCAGCTTCTCCTTGACGGCGACCTCGTTGCCGGTCTGCCGCGCCCAGGCAAGCAGGTCGTCCGGCGTGCCAGGGCAGTCGGAAATCAGCAGCATGGTCTGCCCGACTTCCAGGTCGTCGACGATCTTCTTGGCGCCGATCAGCGGCGCCGGGCAGGACAGCCCGCTCATGTCCAGGGTGACGGTGGGTTTCGTGCTCATGGCTCCTCTCGATCTTCCTATGTTGTCCCTTACTCGGCGGCGCCGACGGCGACCACCGATTTGTGCGGCACGAAGATGCCGCAGCCGATCTTGCGTCCCTGGCCCAGGCCGCGCGCCTGCACGGCCAGCGACTGGGCCGGGCTGAGGCCGTGCAGCAGCAGGCTGAAGCCGCGCAGGTCGCCCTCCGGCGTGCTGATTGCATGGGCCTTGCCGGAAATCATCCGTTCCGGCAGCCCCGCCCCGCGCAGCTCGGCCGCCGCCTCATCGAGGAACGCGGTCTCGTCGGCGGCTCCGGTGCTGACGAAATGCGAATGCACCGTGGCGTAGGGCATCAGCTCGCGCACCTTGCCCGGTCCGACCTCCAAGCCGCTGCCCAGCGCCAGCCGGGCGCCGCAAAGGGCCAGGCTCTGCCCGGCCCGATCCGCCGGCAGGCGCAGCATCAGCCGCGCCCTGCGGCCGAGGAACAGCTCGCCATCCGCGGCGGCGGTTCCGTGCAGGGGGTGCACGCCTGCCGAGACCTCGTCTTCCAGCCAGTCGAGCGTGCCGGCCAGGGCCTTGTAGAGGGCGTAGCCGTAATCATTGGGCAGGCGCTCGCAGCGCACCTCGAAGCTGATGTCGACAATGCTCATCCCTGCTTCTTGGCCCAGTCCTGCAGGGCCTTTCCCCAGCGCTCCGCTGTCAGGGCGTCTATATCGAATATGGTGAAGCGCTTTTTCTCGCGGATGCGCAGCCGGAGCATGGGCGTACCGCCTGCCAGGTACTCGACCTGCTGCAGCTCGATCTCCTGCCCCCAGATGGGCGCGGTGAATTTATCGAGCGGGGTCAGTTTTTCCTTGTCGTCCATGCCCATGGCTATATCAGTGTCGGCCGAAATATGCCCCTTCGCCAGCCGATCCGCCTATTACCGCCATGGCGTGCCGCGACCTACTCCTTTCGGGTAGGTATCCCCGCCCCCACGGGGGTTATAGGAGATCGCAGTGCAGCATGCGTAATATCAGCGCCAACTTATAGACGTATATGATCTGAACGC
>JADLGU010000102.1 GCA_020849155.1 Rhodocyclaceae bacterium
ATGAACACCTGCATCATCCCGAGCGAGTTGGTCGAGCGGCTGGTCTCAGCCCGCCGGGTGGCGGTGCTCACCGGCGCCGGCATTTCGGCCGAATCCGGCATTCCCACCTTCCGCGACGCCCTCACCGGCCTGTGGGCCCACTACGACCCGCAGGAGCTGGCCACCCCCGAGGGCGTCGCCCGCAACCCGAAGCTGGTGTGGGAGTGGTATGCGGAGCGGCGCGCCCGCATCGCCGGGGCGGCGCCCAACCCGGGCCACTTCGCCCTGGCCGCGCTGGAAAAGCACTTCGAGCGGTTCACCCTGGTGACACAGAACATCGACAGCCTGCACCAGCGCGCCGGCTCGCGCGAAGTGGTCGAGCTGCACGGCAACATCGCGCGGGTGAAGTGCTCGGCCGAGGAGATCGTCGTCGGCGAATACGCCGAAACCGAATCGCCGCCGCGCTGCCGCTGCGGGGCGCTGCTGCGGCCCGACGTGGTGTGGTTCGGCGAGATGCTGCCGGCAGGCGCGATGGCGCGGGCGGAGGAGGCGGCCGAGCACTGCGAGGTGTTCCTCAGCATCGGCACCTCGGCGCAGGTTTACCCCGCGGCCGAACTGCCGCTGCGGGCCCTCTCCGCCGGCGCGACGGTGGTGGAGATCAATCCGGAACGCACGGCGCTGTCGCGCCACGCCCACTTCGTCCTGCCGGGCGCCGCCGGCAAGGTGCTGCCGGCACTGCTGGAGAAACTCGCGGCTAGCGCTTGAACAGCCCTTTGAAGACGTCCTTCGATTTCTCCTGCACTTTCTCCTTCACCTTCTCCTCGACCCTGGCCTTGGCCGCCTCGGCCACCAGGCCGCCGAACTCG
This sequence comes from Rhodocyclaceae bacterium, assembly GCA_020849155.1. Classification (GTDB taxonomy): domain Bacteria; phylum Pseudomonadota; class Gammaproteobacteria; order Burkholderiales; family Rhodocyclaceae; genus Desulfobacillus. The sequence continues at coordinate 846 of JADLGU010000102.1, forward strand.
ATGTTGTAGGCCAGCTTGTCGAAGGGGCCACTGACCCGCACCGGCACGGTGAGCCCCTTCAGGTGGTCGAGCTCCTTGCCGCCCTGCCCGCCCGTGGTGTTCACCACGCTGGCCCTGGCCAGGTAATCCATTCTGTCCTCGCCGATGTCGATGTCGCCGGCGCCGCCGAGACGGATGAAGGGCGACTTCATGCTGAGGTCGTCGTTGCGCGCCACCCCCTTGGCGATGCGGAAGGTCGCGGAGAGCTCGGAGAAGTCGGTCTTCTCGGTCTGCCGCGCCTGCTGCACGGCGTCCTTGCGCGTCGTGAAGACGGCCTTGGTCTCGCGGAAGGTCTTGGCCAGGTTGATGCCCTTGATGGCGCCGTCCTTGAGGTTCAGGCTGGCCGCGCCGCCCAGGCCCTTCTTCATCGCCGCGACGGTGGTGCCGGTGGTGGCGACGTCGAGCGCGACGTTGCCGCGCCCCTCCAGCACATCCTTGTCGAGGGCATCCTTCATCAGCGGGTTGATGCTCACGTTGCTCAGGTTCTGCTTCAGCGCCACCTGGTTGTTGTTGGCATTCACCGACAGCGCGCCGGCCAGGCTGCCGTCGTAGAGATTGGCGGAGAGGGGCGCGACATCCAGCCGGCCGTTGGCCGCCTTCACCTCCAGGCGCACGTTGCTGGCCTTGACGTTCGACACCTGCAGCTGGCCGATTTTCACCGTGCCGCTGGCGTTGAGCCCCTTGAGGGCGGAAAAGTCGAGCGGCTTGTCGGGCGTCTTCTCGCCGGCGGCGGCCTTCGGCGGCAGATATTTGTCCACGTTCAGGCGGTCGAGCTCGAGGTCGAAATGCAGCGCCAGCGGCGCGAAGCGCGAGACATTCACCTTGGCGGCGATTTTGCTCTCGTCGAACTGGGTGTTGGCATGCAGGGCCGCGGTCTGGCCGTCGATGTCGGCGCGCAGCCCGCCGGCGAGCGGCAGCTTGACGCTCTTCATGGGCATCTGCGGGTTGGCCACGTCGACTTCTCCGCTGAAGGCCGGCAGCTCCACGGTCTGCTTCTCAAGATTGGCGGCCAGCGCCGAGGCGAGCTTGCCTTTCAGCGCGGTCTCGCCCAGCCGCGCATCCAGGTCGAGCGCCAGCTTGCCGGCCTGCAGGGACTGACTTTTTCCCTCGAAGCCGGCCAAGGCGATTTTGGCGTCCACCGCGCGCTGGGCGCCGCTCAGCCTGATCGCGGCGTTGATGGCGGCGCCGCTGGCCTTGTCCGCCGCCAGCGACAGCTTCGGCGCCTCCAGCCGCGCCTCGAAAGCGTCGCCGCCCTCCTTGCCTTTCGCCGTCAGCAGCAGCTGGTCCACGGCCAGTTCGTTGCCGCCGGCGAGCTGCAGCGCGGCGGCGCTGAGCGCCAGCTCGAGCGCCTTCAGGTCGCCGACCTCGCCCACCAGCCGCACGTCGAGCCGGGCGCCGCCGAAGCTTTTCTTGTCGAGGTCGTAGCGGTACTCGCCGCCGGCCTTCAGCGCCGCCGCCAGGCGCGGCTTGCTACCCGCCAGTTTGGCCGACAGGTCGAACTTGTCCGTCGCGGCGTTGGCCAGCCGCCCGGTCGTCAGGTCGAGCCCGCTCAGGGCAAGCTCCTGGCCGGCCTTCTCGTCGCGCCAGGACAGCTCGCCGCCGGCGAGCTTGACGCCGGCGATGTCGAAGCGCGCCGGCGGCTCCTTCTCGTCCCCGGCGAGCAGGTCGTCGATGTTGAGCCGGCCGTCCTTGAAGCGCACCAGGCGCGCCTTCAGGCCGCCCAGCTCGACGCTGTCCACCACCACCTGTTTCGACAGCAGCGGCAGCAGCCGGATGGAGACGCGGGCGCTGTCGACCGAGGCGAAGGCCTGCTCGCTCTTGTGTTCGGACAGGATCGCCTTGCCCAGCTGCAAGCCGACGGAGGGAAACAGGGACAGCGACAGCTCGCCCTCGATCTTCAGGCTGCGGCCCTTCTTCTCCTGCACCAGCTGGGCGATCTCGCCCTTCCATTTGTTGGCGTCGAAAGTCGCCAGCAGGAACGCGGCGAGCGCCGCCAGCAGGGCGGCGATCCCTCCCAGAACGAAGGCGGCGATCTTCAGCGCTTTCATGCGTCCTCCCGCGCGGCGTGCAAAAAATCCAGATTAACAGAGAATCCCGTGTTGCGCGGAATCCCAGATCGGTCACAATTCGCCTGCGATCCGTCCATCACCAGGAGAAACCCATGAGCATCCTCAGCGAGTTCAAGGAATTCGCCATGAAGGGCAACGTCGTCGACCTGGCGGTCGGCGTGATCATCGGCACCGCCTTCGGCAAGATCGTCGATTCGCTGGTCAAGGACGTGGTGATGCCGGTCTTCGGCCGGCTGCTCGGCGGCGTGGACTTCAAGCACCTGTACGTCAATCTCGGCGACAAGACCTTCGAGACCATGGAGGCCGCCGAGAAGGCCGGCGCCCCGCTGGTGAAATACGGAATCTTCATCAACACCGTGGTCGACTTCGTCATCATCGCCTTCGCCATCTTCATGGCCATCAAGGTGATGAACCGCCTGAAGCGCGCCGAGGCGGCGCCTCCCGCTGCGGCCGAGCCGACGACCCGGGATTGCCCGCACTGCCTGTCGGCCATTCCGCTCAAGGCGACGCGCTGCCCGCAGTGCACCTCCCAGCTGCAATAAAGCCTGTTGTCTCCTTTAGTAGGCTACAATCGCCTCCTCACAAGCGAGGCGGGGAAGCGATGGACCGGGAAGCGTTCGAGGCTCTGCTGCTGGACTCTCCCCGACTGCGCCAGCTGCTGGCCGAGCAGCTGCGCGCCTGCGAGGAGGCCGTCGCGATCCTGGCCGAGGCCCTGTCGCGGCAGATCGATCCGGCACGCCTGCACGACGACCTGCTGGCCCTGCAGCAGCGGGCGGCGGTCGACGAATGCGGTCCGATCCGCGACCGTCTGCTCAACGCCATGCGCAGCCGGCTCCCCCCTTCCGCCTGATCTGCGTCGTTGACCGGCCAGGCCGGACTGCCTAAAGTCCCGCCTGTGATCGGGCCAGGCGGCCCGTGGGAGGGAGATTGGGCAAGACCCCCGGCGACATCGAGACCGAGACGCGGCTGGCCCGCGTCCTGCCGCGCATCTACGCCGCGGCGGCGGCGGCCGAGCGCTGGCCGGACGCGCTGGCGGCGGTGGCCGAGCCGCTCAACGCCTCCAGCGGCCTGATCTTCTCCCATCAGGCTTCCCCCGAACAGCGCGGCCTGTGGGTCTCCCACCACATCTCGGCCGAGGCCATCCGGCGCTACGTCTCGCACTACCACGAACACGACGTCTGGATGCAGCGCGGCCACGCCCTCGACATCTGGGTGCCGGGCCGGGTGGCCATCGGCGCCGACCTGCTGCCGCGCCGCGAGTTCCTCGCCTCGGCGTTCTACCGCGAATTCCTCGCCCCGCAGGACATCCACGACATCTGCGCCGGGATCCTCCACGACGGCAGCGAGGCGGGCATCCCGCGCATCAACGTCGCGGTCTACCGCCCGCACGCCCTGCCGCCCTTCGACAAAGCCGACAAGGCCCTGCTGGCCGCCCTGCTGCCCCACCTGGCCGAGGCGGCGCGCATCAGTTTCCGCATCGCCGACCTGGAGCAGCGCGAGCAGATGGCCGCCGCCGCGGCCGATCTGCTGCTGCCGGCGCTGGCCATGACCGACCAGAACGGCAACCTGGTGTATGCCAACCGCGCCCTCCAGCGCCTGCTGGCCGAGCGCGACGGCCTGGCCGTCGAAGGGGGCCGGCTGCGGGCCGGCGGCACCCGCCTGCAGGAGAAGCTGGACCGGCTGATGGCCGCGGCGGCGGACCCGGAGGCGGGGCTCAAGCTGCCGCGGCCGAGCGGCAAGGCGCCGTACTGGATCATCCAGGTGGACATCCCGAAGCCCCGCGAGACGCCGCCCGATTCGCGCCGCCCCAGCCGGGCCTACCTGATCCACGACCCGGCCGCGCCGATGGAAGCCAACCTGAAGGACTTCGCCGGCATGCATGGCCTGACCCCTGCGGAAATGCGCCTGCTGGCCGCCCTGCTGGTCGATTCCACCCTGCCCGCCGCCGCCCGCCAGCTCGGGGTCAGCGTCAACACCCTGCGCAGCCAGCTCAAGTCGGTGCTGGAGAAGACCGGCGCCCGGCGCCAGGTCGAGCTGGTCAAGATGCTGGCGGCCTGGCCGCGGCCCGGCAGGCGGGAGAAATAGCGATTTCCCGCTCCGCCGCCGGCGCGCCGCCGCCCGATTCGCTTGCCTTCGCCCTGCAACTGGCGGCCGCGGCCGTCGCCGAGGTGATCGCCGGACGCTCGCTCACCGAAGCGCTGCAACGCCTCTGGCAGAGCCAGCCGCAGCTAAGCGGCGGACAGCGCGGCGCGGCGCAGGACCTGGCCTATGCCGCGCTGCGGCGCTGCCGCCGCGACGATTTTTTTCTGGCCCGGCTGATGCAGAAGCCGCCGCCCGCGCCGGTGCGGGCGCTGCTGCTGGTGGCGCTGGCGCGGCTGGCGGCGCGGCCGGAGGACGCCCACACCATCGTCGACCAGGCGGTCGAGGCGGCCGGCCGCCACAAGGCCCTCGTCAACGGCGTGCTGCGCAACTTCCTGCGCCGCCGCGCCGAGCTGGAAGCCGCCGCCGGGCAGGACGCAGCGGCGCGCTGGCAGCATCCGCCCTGGTGGCTGGCGCGCCTGCGCCGGGCCTGGCCGCAGGATTGGCAGGGCATCCTCGCCGCCGGCAACGGCCGCCCGCCGATGGCGCTGCGGGTCAACCTTCGCCGTGTCACGCAGACCGACTTTCTGGCGCGGCTAGCGCAGGCCGGCATCGAGGCGCGGGCCGCCGACGGGGCGATCCTGCTGGCGCGGCCGCTGCCGGTGGAACGCCTGCCCGGCTTCGCCGAGGGGCTGGTCTCGGTGCAGGACGCCGGCGCCCAGCGCGCGGCGCGGCTGCTCGACCTGCACCACGGCCTGCGGGCGCTCGACGCCTGCGCCGCGCCGGGCGGCAAGACGGCGCACATCCTCGAGCGGGCCGATGTCGACCTGACGGCGCTGGATGCCGACGCCGGCCGCGCCGTGCGCGTCTCGGAGAACCTGCTCCGCCTCGGGCTGGGCGCCCGCGTGGCGGTCGCCGATTCCCGCGACCTCGAGGCCTGGTGGGACGGCCGCGCCTTCGACCGCATCCTCGCCGACGTGCCGTGCTCGGCCTCCGGCGTGGTGCGGCGCCACCCCGACATCAAGTGGCTGCGGCGCGAGCGCGACATCGCCCGCTTCGCCGACACCCAGGCGCAAATCCTGGCGGCGCTGTGGCGGGTGCTCGCGCCCGGTGGTAAATTGCTGTATGCGACCTGCTCGGTGTTCCCCGAGGAGAACGGTCGCCAGATCGCGGCCTTCGCCGCGCGACAAGAAGATTGCCTGCGACTGCCGCTCGACGGCGCGCCCGAACTGCAGTTGCTGCCAAACGAAGAACATGACGGCTTTTACTACGCCCTCCTCGAAAAGCAGGCCTAGCGGACTGCTGCGCGGCCTGGCCTTCGGGTTGCTGCTGCTGGCTGCGGCGCTGGCCGGCGCCGCCGAGATCGAGGTCCGGCGCGCCGAACTCGGCCCCGGCGAGGAGTCCTGGCTGCTCGACGCCGAGTTCGGCATCGACCTGGGCCAGCGCCTGGAGGAGGTCGTCGCCCGCGGCGTGGCGCTCTACTTCGTCGCCGAGTTCGAGCTGACCAAGGGACGCTGGTACTGGGTGGACGAGCATGTCGCCGGCAGGAAGCAGACCTGGCGTCTCTCCTACAACGCCCTGACCCGCCAGTACCGCCTGTCCAGCGGGGCGCTGCACCAGAGCTTCGCCTCGCTCGACGAGGCCCTGCGGGTGCTGGGCCGCCTGCGCGAATGGCCGGTGGCCGACAAGGCGCTGCTGAAGGCCGGCGAGCCCTACAACGCGGCGCTGCGCCTCAAGCTCGACCTGACCCAGCTGCCGAAGCCCTTCCAGGTCACCGCCATCGGCAACAAGGACTGGAACATCACCGCCGAAGTGAAGCGCTGGAGCTTCAGCCCGCCGCCCGCCACCACCACGGAAGGCCCGGCCAAATGAGGTGGGTGCTGCTCATCAGCGCGGCGCTGGCGGCCATCCTGCTGTTCCTGCTGACCTCGGCCTCGGCCAACACCGCGCTCTTCGCCGGCCAATACCGGCTGCTGCTCGGCGTCACCGCGGCGGTGGCGGCGATCCTGCTCGGCCTGGTGCTGTGGCAGCTGCGCCAGCTCTGGCGCGAGCACCGCGCGGAAGTCTTCGGCTCGCGCCTCAAGCTGCGCCTGATGCTGATGTTCGCCCTGATGGCGGTGGTGCCGGGCGCCCTGGTGTACGCCGTCTCGCTGCAGTTCGCCGTGAAAAGCATCGAGTCCTGGTTCGACGTGCGGGTGGACAAGGCCCTCGAGGGCGGCCTCAACCTCGGTCGCAGCGCCCTCGACTACCTGCTGGCCGACCTGACCGACAAGGCCCAGGCCATGTCCCTCGACCTGGGCGAAGCCTCGGCCGCTTCGCGTTCGCTGCGCCTGAACCGCCTGCGCGAACAGACCGGGGTGCAGACCGCCACCCTGCTCTCGCCCAGCGGCCAGGTGCTGGCCAGCAGCACCGGCGAGCGGGTCGCCCTGCTGCCCGACCTGCCCAGCCTGTCGCAGCTGCGCCAGGCCCGCCAGGGTCGCAGCGTCAGCGTGGTCGAGGGCGAGGCCGCCAGCGGGCTCACCCTGCGCGTCCTGGTGCCGGTGGCCTCCCTGTCGTTTACCGGCGAAGCCAATGTGCTGCAGCTCACCCAGGCGGTGCCGGCTTCCATCGCCGGCAGCGCCGAGAGCGTGCAGGCGGCCTATCGCGATTACCAGGAGCTGTCGCTGGCCAAGGGCAGCCTGAAGTGGATGTACACCCTGACGCTGACCCTGGCGCTGCTGCTGTCCCTGTTCACCGCCATCGCCCTGGCCTTCCTGCTGGCGCGGCGGCTCAGCGCGCCGCTGTCGATCCTGGCGCGCGGCACCGAGGCGGTGGCGGCCGGCGATTATTCGCCGCGCGAAACCGTCTCGAGCCGCGACGAGCTGGGCGTGCTGACCCAGCAGTTCAGCCAGATGACGCGCCAGCTCGACGAGGCGCGCGGCCAGGCCGAGAGGAGCCGCGCCGAAACCGAAGCCGCCCGCACCTATCTGGAAAGCGTGCTGGGCAATCTGTCCGCCGGCGTGCTGGCCTTCGATGCCGACGGCCGCCTGCGCGCCACCAATGCCGGCGCCCGCGCCATCCTGCGCGACGACCTGGCCGACGCCGAGGGCCGGCCGCTCTCCGCCTGGACGCGCCACGCCGAGCTGCGCGACGCCATCGCCGCCGGCTGCCTCGATCATTCCGGCGAATGGCAGCGCGAGATCGAGATGCAGAACGGCGCCGGCGTGCCGCAGGCGCTGCTCTTGCGCGGCACCCGCCTGCCGGAGGCCTCCGGCGCCGGCTGCGTGGTGGTGTTCGACGACATCACCCAGCTGATCGCCGCCCAGCGCTCGGCCGCCTGGGGCGAGGTGGCGCGGCGCCTGGCCCACGAGATCAAGAACCCGCTCACCCCGATCCAGCTCTCGGCCGAGCGCCTGCAGCACAAACTGGCCGACAAGCTCGGCGGCGCCGAACGCGAAATGCTGGAGCGCTCGACCCAGACCATCGTGAACCAGGTCGAGGCCATGAAGCACATGGTGAACGACTTCCGTGACTACGCCCGCATGCCGCCGCCGCAGCTCGGATCGCTCGACCTCAACGCCCTGGTCGAGGAAGTGCTTGGCCTCTACGAGACCTCGCGGGCGCGGCTCACGGTGGAGCTGGCCGACAACCTGCCGCGCGTCGCCGGCGACGCGGCGC
>JADLGU010000103.1 GCA_020849155.1 Rhodocyclaceae bacterium
ACTTCAACATGGCGGCCGGCGTGGTCGCCCTGCACCGTGGTTACAAGTTCTAAAAGGAGACAGATATATGAATAAATTCCTCATCGCCGTTTTCGCCGCCGTGTTCAGCCTGGGCTTCGCCGCCGGGGACGCCGAGGCCAAGCGCATCGGCGGCGGCAAGAGCAGCGGCATGCAGCGCAGCGTCACGCCGCAATCGCCCTCCGCGCCGACGCAGAGCGCCGTGCCGGCCAAGCCGGCCCAGCCCACCGCCGCGCCGCAGCCTTCCGGCATGAGCCGCTGGCTCGGCCCCATCGCCGGCCTCGCCGCCGGCATCGGCCTCGCCGCCCTCTTCTCGCACTTGGGCATGGGCGAGGGCTTCGCCTCGATCGTCATGATGCTGCTCATCGGCGTTGCGGTGTTCTTTGTCATCCGCCTGCTGTTCCGCCGCCGTGCGCCGGAAAGTCAGCCCCTGCAGTACGCCGGCGCGGGCAATGCGCCCGCCCCGATGCGCTTCGACGCCCAACCCGCCGCAGGCGGCACGGCAGCCCCCGCCGCCGCAGGCAGCATCCCGGCCGGCTTCGATGTCGACGGCTTCCTGCGCCAGGCCAAGCTCAACTTCGTGCGCCTGCAGGCCGCCAACGACGCCAAGAACATCGAGGACGTGCGCAACTTCACCACGCCGGAGATGTTCGCCGAGATCAGGCTGGAAATGCAGGAGCGCGGCGACGCCCCGCAGCAGACCGACGTCGTCACGCTGAACGCCGACCTGCTCGACGTGGCCGAGGAGAACAAACAGTACGTCGCCAGCGTGCGCTTCCACGGCGCCATTCGCGAAACCGAGGGCGCCGCGCCGGAAGCCTTCGACGAGGTGTGGCACCTGGTCAAGCCGGTCGACGGCAGCCGCGGCTGGGCGGTCGCCGGCATCCAGCAGCTCAACTGAGCACTGCAAACCGGATCGGGGGCCTGCGGGCCCCCTTTTCATTCGTGCCGCCCATGCTCGACCTCGCCCTCCTGCAGGCCTTCAACCACCTGCTCGCCGCCGCACCCTGGGCGCGCGCGAAGCTCGCCCCCTTCGCCGGCAGGCGCGCCCGCCTCGTGCTGGGGCCGTTCCCGCTCGCGTTCCGCATTGCGCCGGACGGCAGCTTCGAATCGCTCGGCACGGGCGAGCCCGCCGTCGAGATCGTCCTGCCCGCCGGCGCGCCGCTGGCCCTGCTGCAGGGGCAGGGGCGCGAGGCGATGATGCGCGGCGCCCACATCACCGGCGCCGCCGATTTCGCCGAGGCGCTCGGCTTCGTCCTGCGCAAGCTGGATTGGGACGCCGAGGAAGACCTCATCCGCGTCGTCGGCGACATCGCAGCACATCGACTCGCAAAGACTGCCGGCAGTATCGCCGCCACGCAGGCCGACGCCGCCCGGCGCCTGGCCGAGAATGTCGGTGAATACCTGCGATACGAACAGCCCGCCGGCGTCGACCAGCGCGCCATGGCCGCCTTCGCCGGGGAGGTCGGTGCGCTCCGGCAGGCAGCAGACGCCCTCGAACGGCGCCTCGCCGCGCTGGAGAAATCCACCCGCCGCAACCCTGTGTGACTTAGGTTACAGAAGCCCCCACCATGGGCATGGACAATGGGGCGCGCACATCATTCCGGGAGGAGAAAACATGAACATGATTCGCATCGCACTGCCCCTGGTGCTGGCCATCGCGGCCGCACCCGGCTTCGCCAACGACGACCAGCTGCTGACCGAAGCCCGCAGCGTCGCTTCGGGCATCCCGCCCAAGCTGCTCACCGTGCTCGAAGAGGAAATCAAGAAGGGCGGCCCTGAAGGCGCCATCGGCGTCTGCCGCGAGAAGGCGCCGGCCATGGCCAAGGCCGCCTCTGAAAAGTCAGGCTGGGCGATACGCCGCGTCAGCCTGAAGAACCGCAATCCGAAGGCCGTGCCGGACGCCTGGGAAGAAGCCGTGCTGAAGGACTTCGACCAGCGCTCCGCCGCCGGCGAGAAGCCGACCGGCCTGGAAAAGGGCGAAGTCGTCATGGACGGCGACAAAAAGATGTACCGCTACATGAAGGCCCTGCCGACGCAGGATCTCTGCCTGCAGTGCCACGGCACGCCCGACCGCCTCAGCCCGGCGGTGCAGGCCAAGCTGAAAGAGATGTATCCGAACGACAAGGGCGTCGGCTACCACGCCGCCGAAATCCGCGGCGCCATCACCCTCAAGAAGCCGCTCTGATCCGGCCGGTCCCGGCGGGGGCGGCCGCCCCCGCCGCCTATCTCGACCCCACCACGAACCGCTACTCCCCACCCGGCTCGTGCCCGGCGGACACCACGGCGCCGTACTGCGGCTGCTGCGGGAAATCCTCGCTGACGCCCTTCCTCACCACCCGGTAAACATCGACGCCGACGGTCGTCCCGTCGAGCCGGTCGAGGGAGCGCAGGAAATGCCAGGCAAAGCTGGAGTGGCCCTCCTTGCCCTCGTCGGACACCGGCTCCTCGCCGCCGGAGGAGAGCACCAGCACGCTGCGCCGGCGCAGGACATCCTGCCGCGCCGGCGGCTTCGCCGCCACTGCCTGCTCGCGGGCCAGCGTGCCGGAGAAGCAGCTGTCCGACACCAGCATCAGCTGACGCGCCGGAATGGCGCCCAGCAGCTTCGAGATGTCCGTGTTGGAGATCCACTGCGCCGCCGACTTCACCGAGCCGTCGACGGGAATCCAGTAGCCCATGTTGGTGTCGTCCATCAGGTAGCCGTGGCCGGCGTAATAGACGAAGACGCTGTCCGCCGGCTTCACCTCGCGCGCCAGCGCGGCCACGGCGCGGACCATGTCCGCCTTGGTCGCGTTCTTGACGATGCGCACCTCGAAGCCGAGCTTCTGCCGGAGGGCCGCGGCGATGCGCTCGACATCCTGCGGCGGCGTCTCGAGCGACGGGATCGGCGCCTGGTAGCGGTGGTTGCCGATCAGCAGGGCGATGCGCCGCACCGTGGGCTGCGCGGCGACCGACTCCGGCACCCCGCCCGCGGCAGCCTTGGGCAGGCAGAGTGACCTGTCGTCGTCGTCCGCCGCGCATTCGCGCACGTCCACCACCCGCGGATTGCGCTTGAGCTCCTCGATCGCCTCGCGGTAGAGGAGGGTCCGCGCCTGGTGGCGCTGCATCTCGATGGCCTGCATCTGCGCCTGGCCGGGCACGCCGGCCATGAACGGCGGCGGACGAAACACCTGTGCGGCGGCGGCGGCACAGAACAGCATGCCGGCCACGGCGATCATCGCTTTGCATGTCATGGTGCCTTCTCCTCCAGTCCGGCGCGCTGCAACAGGACAGGCCAGTCGCGCGCCCAGCAGCAATCATGATCGAAACCGGCGATCACTTCCAGCCGGCCGCCGCGCCGGCGCACGAACGCGCCGACGATCGACGGCGGCACCACCGCGTCGCCGGCGCCGGCGAAATGCACCGCCCCGGCGGGCAGCGTTCCCGCCCGTGTCAGCGGATCGAGGGCCTGCTCCAGCGGCGTCAGTCCGTGCGCGGCCGTCCACTCGCCGAGGGACAGCGGCGCCGCGACGGTGGCCAGGCCGGCCACGTCGTCGCGCCGCATCGCCAGCAGTGCGGCGATCACGCCGCCGCCGGAATGGCCGATCAGCCTGACGCGCTGCGCCCCGGCGCGCGCCTTCAGCCAGGTCACGGCCTCGTCCATGGCGGAGACCGCTTCGGGCGAGAAGCGCCGTCCGCTCCACCAGGCCGCATCGCAGCCCTTGCGACGCTCGTCGTCGAGGTACTGGCAGGGGCGGCCCAGATAGGCCGCGGCCGGCGCCGGATCGCGCGCGGCCAGCGCCAGCGCCAGCGGCCGCAACGGGGTCGGGTCGCGCGGCGGCCGGAAAGCGCTCGGCCAGGGCGCCCCGTCGCCCTCGATGTAGACCGTCAGGATCGCCGCCGCCCCCTCGCCGCGCAACAGGGCAAACAGTGCGAAGCCGTTCGCCTGGATCGTTTCCGCCCGGAAGCCGCGGGCGGCGGCCCACGCCTCGACGCTTGCGCGCGAGCCGCCGAAGGCATCCGGGCCGGCGCAGCCGGCCGCCAGAAAGCAAAGGGCCGCGCCTGCAAGCGCGGCCCTCGTCGAACCCTTCACGGAGGATCAGAAGCGCAGGTTGATGTTCGCCATCAGGCCATACTGGTTCTGGTGGCCGCGGCCGACTTCCTGGTTGAACATGACCCCTCCCGTGATGCCGTCCTTCACCGAATAGAAATTCAGGCCGGCGCCCAGGACCCAGCCGTCGCGGCCGATCGGGTTGTTCGGGGAACCGAACTGGGTGGTCCTGCGCCGCAGGTCGTTCGCATAGGAAAGCGAGGCCACCGGCATGACGCCGTTCATCCAGTAGCCGACCTGGGCGCTGAGCTTCAGCTGGTCCAGCGTGTTCTTCGCGTCGGTGCCGACGGTGGACACCCCGGCCGACTTGATCTTGCCGTAGTCCTCGACGCCGTGCAGCAGGCTCGCCTTGCCGGTGAACTGGAGGCGGTCGAACCAGCGGTTGTAGGTCAGGTTGGCGGCGGCGAACCAGCGGCTGGCGTTCGCCGAGGTATTGGCGCTGGTATGCATCTCGCCCCGGCCCAGGCCGGCGCTGGCGTCGAAGGACAGGTTCCTGCTCAGCTGCATGCCGAGGTAGGGGGCGATCACATAACCCTTGGTGGCGATGCTGTTCCCCCCCGCCACCGAAAGGTTGCGGCCGTGGCCGTCGCCATCGTCGAAGGCGCCCGACACGCCGAGCACCGTCGACTGCGACAGGCCGTAGTCGGCGCCGGCCACGATGGTCGTCACGTCGGCATAGTTCTTCGTCTTGAAGCCGTTGGCGGCGGTGTAGTCCTGGCGGGTGTCGGTGTTGGTCAGGTTGCCCCAGACGTTCCACTTGCCCGCGCCGTTGCCGGCGGCCATGCCCTTCAGACCGGTGCTGCTCACCGGCGCGGGCCCGTCCGCCACCTGGCGCATGAACAGCGCATTGGTGACGGCGAAGAAGAGCAGGAACGAGGTGCTGTTGATGCTGATGCCCGAGGATGCCGGGCTGCCGCCGAAGCACTCGGGGTGGTTGGACACGACATACGCCGCGTTGGCGTACTGGTTGAGCAGGTAATAGCCCTCGTAGGACGACACGACGCTTTCGCAGGGCGTTGCCCAGGCGCCGCCGGCGGCGGTGGCCAGGCCGGCGGCCAGGCCGGCGCGGAAGATGGTTTTTTTCATGGTGCCCCCGTTCTGGATTCTTCAGGCTTGAAAGGTTCGGCTGCGCCCGTGCGGCCGGAAACCGAGGGGATTTTTATACTCTCAAAATCGGGCTGCGGCAAGAAGGAAAACGCGGGACGGCTGCCTAGCGGGCAGCCGTCCGTGCATTGCCGATGGCGCGGGCATAGAGCGCGTTGAGGATGCGCAGTTCCGGGTCGTTCGGCGATTGTTCGCTCATGCGCTGCAGCAGGCGCTCGGCGCGCTCGAATTCGCGCAACTCGAAATAGCCCGCCAACAGGTAAAGCTCCGGGTTGCGGTCGGCCGCATCGGCCAGCTGGCGCAGCTCGGCGTAATGCTTTTCGACGGATTCCAGCGTACCGCCGGAAGGCATCGAGCGCATGCGCACCATGCCGGCCTTGACGCCGCCGTCGGCGGACGGGGTCTTCGACAGCTGCCTGACGAGGATCGCCGGCAGCACCTTCACCTCCGGCTGCAGTCCGCCCTTCAGCGCATTGCCCGCCCTGGCGCCGATCTCCAGCTGGCCGGCGCCCTGCCAGGTCTCCTGGCGGCCGCCGTCGAAATACACCACCTGCAGCCGCGCCGCACCCTCCAGCGTCAGGCGGTCGCCTGCGCGCAGCTTGACGAAGGGCTTCAGTTCGCTGGCGGCCTTCTCCTCCTGCAGCAGCACCCTGCCGGTGAGCGACGTCACCAGGCCGACCTCGGCGCCCCATGCCGCCGCCGACATGAACAGCAAAAAGAACCAGCACCACGTCCTACGCATCATTCCGTCCCCCCTCCTTCAGGCCGAGCACTTCGAAGACCCTGACCGGGGCCGCGCGTCCCTTCACGGTGACCACTTCGCTGCGTCCGCAGGCCACCGCCGCCCCGGCGCCGGCCGCCGTCGCCTCGCTGGCCAATATAACGCACCCGAGCTGCTTGGTCATGCCCTCCAGGCGCGAAGCCAGGTTGACCGTGTCGCCGATGGCGGTGAACTCCATGCGCGCCGGCGCGCCGATGTTGCCGATCACCGCCTCGCCGCTGTGCAGGCCGATGCCGACGGCGAACTTCGGCAGGCCGCGGCCGGGGAAGCGCCGTTCCATCCAGCCGGCGAATTCTTCCGCCACGGCGCGCAGGGCGACCGCCGCGCGCACGCCGCGCAGGGCGTGGTCGGCCACCGGCAGCGGCGAGCCGAATTCGACCATGACGGCATCGCCGATGAACTTGTCGATGCTGCCGCCCTCGGCCAGCAGCGGCGCGCAGGCGCGCTCGAAGTAGGTGTTGAGCATCTCCACCACCTCCCTCGCATCGAGCTTCTCGCTGATCGTCGTGAAGTTGCGGATGTCGGAGAAGAGCACCGTCACGGCCTGCGACTGGCCGCCCAACTCGGGACGGTTGCCCGACTGCAGCAGGGCGTCCACCACCTGGTCCGACACGTAGCGGCCGAACATCTGGCGCAGCCGCGCCCGCTCGCGCTCTTCGCCCGTCAGGCGCCCGCCGAGCACGCCGAGCAGGGCGAAGCCCGCCGCCGCCGTGTAGGCCGCCGCCGGCACCAGCGTGCCGGCACGGAAGGTAAGGTAGCTGGCACCGGCCAGCAGCGGCACACCGATCAGCCAGGCGAGTCCGCCCTGCCAGGCCGGCAGTGCGGCAAAGGCCGCCACCGCCAGTCCGGCGAGCAGCAGCAGGCTCGCCAGGCGCAGGCCGTCGCCGAGGGGCGCCAGGCGCTCGCCGGCGAGCAGCGCCTCCGCGACGTTGGCATGCACCTCGACCCCCGTCATCAGCGGCCCGCGCCCGCCGAGGAAACGCGTCGCATAGGGCGTGAAGTGCACGTCGTTGAGCCCCGCCGCCGTCGCGCCGATCAGCACCGCCTTGCCGCGCAATTGCTCGGCCAGGGCCGCCGGCAGCGGGCCGGGGGCAAGCAGCTCCTTCAGCGAAATGTGCGGGACGGTTCCCGGCGGGCCGAGGTAGGGACTCGGCGTCGCCGTATCGCGGAGACTGACTTTTCGCCCGCCGATCACCCACTCGGCGGCGGCCGGATCGAGCCCTGCCGCGCGCACCGCCAGCAGGGCGGGCAGGCCGAGCGCCGGCACGCCCTCCGGCACGGCGACGCCCGCCCCCGCGACCGGCGCCGCCAGGTAGCGGCGGATGACGCCGTCGCCCTCGTCGAGCAGGTCCGCGAGGCCGACATGGCGCGGGATGTCGAAGCCGGGCAGGGCAAGCAGGTAGTCCGGGCTCGGCAGCAGGTAATCCGACTCCCGCGCGCCACCTCCCGCGCGAGTGGCGACCAGCACCAGGCGGCCGCCGTTCAGCGCCTCGCGGAAGGGCCGGTCGTAGTCGCGCGCGGCGCGCTGCAGCGCGCCGCCGAGCTTGCCCAGCCAGCGCTCGGGGCTGATGCTGAGCAGCATGTCGAGTCCGACCACGCGGGCGCCGGCCTCCTGCAGGCGGCCGACGGCGACGGCGAGCCGCTCGGTCCAGAACACCATCGGGTCGTCCGGATAGGCCGCCAGCGTCTCCTCATCGACGCCGACGATGACGACATGCCGCGCCTCGGCGCGCCGGCCCTGCCACTGGAACCAGCTGTCCTGCAGGCGCAGGTCGACCGGGTCGAGCACGCCGCCGCGGAACAGCGCCTCGGCCAGCAGCGCGGCGACCAGCGCGACCAGCGCCAGCCAGTAGCGGCGGCGGCCCTTGCGCAGGTTGCTCATGCCGGCCCCGACCCCCTCGCAAGATGTTGCGCCAGCCGCTCGCGCCCGGCCGCGTCGATGCGCAGGCCGCACTTCGTCCGCCGCCAGAGGATGTCCTCTTCGGTCCGCGCCCACTCGTGGGCGACCAGGTAGTCGACCTCCGCGGCGTACAGGCCGCCGCCGAAATGTTCGCCGAGTTCTTCCTCCGTCTGCGCCTGCCCCAACACGCGCGCCGCCAGCGTGCCGTGGCGGCGCGCCAGGGCGTGCAGCAGGTCGGGCGACAACTTCGGATAGCGTCGCGCCAGTTCCAGCAGCAGGCCGGCCAGGCCGCTCTTGCCCAATCCGCCGCCGGGCAGGTGCACGCCCGCGCTCCAGCTCGGCCGCAGACCCGGCAGCCAGGGCTTCAGCTTGTCGAGCACCCGCTCGGCGAGATGGCGGTAGGTGGTCAGCTTGCCGCCGAAGATCGACATCAGCGGCGCTTCCGCCGCGCCGACGTCCACCGTCAGGCGGTACTCGCGGCTCTCCGCCGAGGCGCTGCCCTTGCCGTCGTCGTAGAGCGCGCGGATGCCGGCGTAGGACCACACCGCCTGCGCCGGATCGAGCGGCGCCTGGAAGAAGCGGCCGACCAGCCCGCACAGATAGGCCGCCTCCGCCGCGTCGATCTGCGGCGCGGCGTCCGGCGCATCGAGCGGCACCTCGGTCGTGCCGACCAGGCTGAATTCGTCCTCGAAGGGAATCACGAAGACGATGCGGCCGTCGTCGTTCTGCAGCAGATAGGCCTGATTGCCTTCGTACAACTTCGGCACCACCAGGTGGCTGCCCTTCACCAAGCGCAGCGACTCGGGCCCGGCGTCGCCGACGATGGCCTTGCGTACTGCGGCGGCCCACGGCCCGGCGGCGTTCACCAGGATGCGCGCCGCGCATTCCTGCTGCGCGCCGTCCGCGCCTTGCAGCACGGCGCGCCATTCGCCGCCCTCGCGCCGCGCGCCGACCAGCGTCGTGCGCGGCATCACCTGCGCGCCCAACTGCGCCGCGGACACCGCGTTGAGCAGCGTCAGCCGCGCATCGTCGGTGGCGAGGTCGGA
>JADLGU010000104.1 GCA_020849155.1 Rhodocyclaceae bacterium
CAAGCCTTGCTCAACTACGCGACCAACGCCATCAAATTCACGGAAAACGGCACGGTCACCATGCGTGCAGCCAAAGTGCATGAAACCAGCGAATCGGTATTGCTGCGCTTCGAGGTCGAGGATACCGCAAGGACCTGCCTGCGGAAATGAAGAAGAAGATCCAGGACTTCACCGTCGGCTACGGCAAGGATGACCGCGAGAAGGAAATCCTCAAGAACCTGTATCGCCTGAAAGGCTTCAAGGCCTCGACCAACGCCCAACTGCTGCCGATCCGCCAGCTCGAACTGTTCAAGGATCGCAAGAAGTTCGAAGGTGACGCCAACATGTTCGAGGCCGACAGGAAGGCGAAGCTGGCCGAGATCGACGGCAAGCTGGCCGAGCTCGCCCGGCAGATGAAGTAAGACCTCCCCCTTCGCCGGTCGGCTTTCCTCCTGCCGGCCGGCGCTTTTTTCCTTTCACCATGACCAAACCGACCGTTCGCGAAGTATCGCTGGCACCGCCGCCGAGCAATATCTCGACCACCCTCGCCTGGGCAGCGCTCTTCATTCTGCTGATGTGGTCCTGGACAGGCGCCGACATGCGCCCGCTCGATCTGCTGAAAGACTCGAGCAACATGGGCACTTTTGCCAGCGAGTTCTTTCCGCCGGATTTCCACGAATGGCGCATCTATTTCGAGGAGATGGTCGTCACCGTGCATATCGCCGTGTGGGGGACCGTGCTGTCTATCCTCTGCGCCATCCCGTTCGGCCTGATGTCGGCCGAAAACCTTGTGCCAAGCTGGGTCTACCAGCCGGTGCGTCGCCTGATGGACGCCTGCCGCGCCATCAACGAAATGGTGTTTGCCATGCTGTTTATCGTCGCCGTTGGCCTCGGGCCATTTGCTGGCGTGCTGGCGCTCTGGGTGCACACCACGGGTGTGCTGGCCAAGCTCTTCGCCGAAGCTGTCGAAGCCATCGACCCGCGCCCTGTCGAAGGCATACGTGCCACCGGCGCGAACGCGCTGGAGGAAATCCTCTACGGCGTGATCCCGCAGGTCTTGCCGCTGTGGATTTCCTACGCACTCTACCGCTTCGAATCGAACGTGCGCTCCGCCTCGGTGCTCGGCATCGTCGGTGCCGGCGGCATCGGCGTCATCCTGCACGAGGTGATTCGCGGCTTCGAGTACGCACAAACCGCCGCCGTGCTGATCATCATCATCGTCTCGGTCACCCTGATCGACCTCGTATCCGCCCGGATCCGCCAACTCGCCATCTGACGCCCATGGCTTCGCCAGCCACCCGCAAATAATGAAACGTTTTCAACCCCGCACAACCACGGGCGAGGAACATCGGCCCGCCCCCCTTCCCCCCCTCCCGGGGAGGGTTACTGATCGGCTCGCTTCGCTCGATATCACCGCCGACCCAACCTGCTGTTTCACGCTAACCACAACATGAGAACCATCGAACTGAACGGCATAAGCTACCAGTGGCCGCGCCAGCCTGTCGTCGTCGTCTGCGTCGACGGCGGCGATCCCGTCTACTTCGAACGGGGCCGCGAGGACGGCATCATGCCCAACCTGGCGCGCTTCATGCGCGAAGGCTTTTATGCCGTTGCCGACGGCACGGTGCCGAGTTTCACCTGCCCCAACAACATGTCGTTGATCACCGGCGCGCCGCCCGCGGTGCACGGCATCTCGGGCAACTTCTACCTGAACGATGCGGGCGAAGCGGTAGTCATGACCGGTCCCGAACTGCTGCGCAGCAAGACGATCCTCGCCGCCTTTGCCGACGCCGGCGCCAGGGTGGTGTCGATCACCGCCAAGGACAAGCTCAGAAAGCAGTTGGGCAAGGACCTCGACCTTGGCCGCGGAAACATCAGCTTCTCCTCCGAGTTCGCCGATCGCTGCACGCTACAAGAGAACGGCATCGAGAACGTGCTCGAACTGGTCGGCATGCCGCAGCCGGACATGTACTCGATGGATCTCTCGCTGTTCGTCCTCGAAGCCGGCATCAAGCTGCTGGAGCGCGACCGGCCCGACCTGATGGTCCTTTCCCTGACCGATTACATCCAGCACAAGCACGCCCCCGGCGACCCGGTCGCCGACGAGTTCTACCGCCGCATCGACGACAAGATCGGCCGCCTCGCCGAGCTCGGGGCAGTAGTCGGCGTCACCGCCGATCATGGCATGAACGACAAGTCGAAGGCCGATGGAACGCCCAACGTGATCTTCCTGCAGGACCTCCTCGATGCCGAGTTCGGCGCCGGCGACACCCGGGTGATCTGCCCGATCACCGATGCCTTCGTGCGCCATCACGGTGCGCTGGGCGGCTTCGTGCGTGTCTGGTGCCGCGGCGGCAAGGCGACGCCGGCCGCCATCATCGCGCTGATCAAGGACCTGCCCGGCATTGCCATGGCGCTGACCAAGGCTGAAGTCTGCCAGCGCTTCGACCTGCCGCCGGACCGCGAAGGCGACGTCGCCGTCATCGGCGACATCGGCACCGTGATCGGCGGTGCCGCCGCCGAGCATGACCTCTCCAACCTGTCCGATGCGCGCCTGCGCAGTCACGGTTCGACCACCGAAGCGCGCGTCCCCTTCCTCCTGAGCCGTCCCGCCAGCGCCGACTTTTCGAGGCGTGCAGCGCAGGGACTGAAAAGCCACCAGATTTTCGAGTACGCGATCAACGGCGTGGCGGCATGACCCTTCCGGCTAACGGCCGAATGGCCGTATACGACCAGCCGAACGGGCCATTCCGCCTCGTCGGCTACCCCCTGCGCCCCCCGGCCGCCGGCGAAGTGCTGGTGAGGAACCGCATGGCGACGATCTGCCGTTCCGACATCCATACCTGGCAGGGACACCGTCCCGGCCCCTGCCCCGGTCTGCTCGGCCACGAGATCATCGGCGACATCGTCGCCCTGGGCGAGGGTGTAACAGAGGACATGCGCGGCGACAGCCTCGGCCCGGGCGACCGCATCACCTGGAGCGAATACTTCATTCCGGGCAGCAACTATTTCAGCGACGTGCTCGACCTGCCGCAGAAGTCGCGCGGCGTGGACAAGTACGGCCACATGGCGGCGACCACCGCGCCGCATCACCACGGCGGCTTCGGCGAGTACTGCTACATCGTGCCGCGTTCCTGGATCCTGCGCCTGCCCGATGTCCTCACGGATGCGGAAGCGACCCCCCTCAACTGCGGTGTGGCAACGATGATCGCCGTCACCGAAGCGGCAAGGATTCGCATCGGGCAGACCGTGCTGATTCAGGGACTCGGCCTGCTCGGCCTTTACGGCGCATCCATCGCCAAGGCGCGCGGGGCGCGGGCCGTGATCGGCCTCGATTCGAATGCGGAACGGCGTGCGCGCGCCTGTCGTTTCGGTGTGGACCTGGCGCTCGATCCGGATATGGAGAAAAACGCGCTGCTGCACCAGGTGCATGGCTTGTGCCGCCCCGAGGGCCCGGACGGGGCGATCGAAGTCTGCGGCGCGACGTAGGCGATCCCGCAAGGCGTCGACCTGCTGCGTACCGGCGGCACCTATGTACTTGCCGGCGTGGTCAATCCGCAGGCGATGGTAACGCTCGACGCCAACCTGATCCTGAAGAAGATGCTGACCGTGCGCGGCATCCACAACTATCACCCGCGCAACCTGATCGAGGCGCTGGACTTCGTCGTCGCCAACCGGATGCGCTTCCCCTTCCATGAGCTGGTCGATGGCCGGTATCAGCTGGACCGCGTCGGCGACGCCATGGCGGATGCCGCGGCTCAGCGCGTGCTGCGCGCGGCCATCGTTCCTTAATCTGGAGTCGCGACATGTCCGAACCGATCCTGCTCACACCCGGCCCCCTGACCACCACGCTCGCAACCAAGGAAGCCATGCTGGTCGACTGGGGTTCCTGGGATGGCGCCTTCAACGCGCTCACCGCCTCGGTCTGCCGCGACCTGGCCGAAATCGTCAACGGCGGCGAAACCTACGCCTGCGTGCCCTTGCAAGGCAGCGGCACGTTTTCCGTCGAGGCCGCTCTCGGCACCCTGGTCCCCGGGACTGGCAAGGTGCTGGTGCCCAGCAACGGAGCCTAGTGCCAGCGCATCGTGCGCATCCTTGGCTACCTCGGCCGCGCCAACGTGGTGCTCGACATTCCCGAGGACCAGGCAGCCGATCCCGGTCGGATCGAAGCCGCATTGCTGGCCGACAAGGCAATCACCCATGTCGCGCAGGTGCACTGCGAAACCGGGACCGGCATCCTCAACCCGCTCCCCGAGATCGCAACGGTGGTCGCGGCGCAGGGACGCCGCCTGATCGTGGACGCGATGAGTTCCTTCGGCGCGATCCCGATCGATGTCCAGGCAATGCCGATGGACGCCCTCGTCGCCGCCTCCGGCAAGTGCCTCGAAGGGGTGCCCGGCATGGGCTTCGTCATCGCACGCCGCAACGCGCTCGAAGCCGCCGGAAAGCAGTGCCACTCGCTGGCGATGGACCTGCATGACCAGTGGCTCTACATGCAGAAGACCGGCCAATGGCGCTTCACGCCGCCGACCCACGTCGTCGCCGCCCTGCGCGCGGCGATCGACCAGTACCAGGCCGACGGCGGCCAGCCGGCGCGCCTGGCACGCTATGCGGAGAACTGTGCGACCCTGGTCAGCGGCATGCGCCGACTCGGATTCGCCACCTTCCTCGACGATGCCGTGCAGGCGCCGATCATCATCACCTTCCATGCGCCGGACGATCCGGCCTACGACTTCCCCGAGTTCTACCGTCACGTGCGGGAAAAGGGCTTCGTCCTCTATCCCGGCAAGCTGACCACCGTCGATACCTTCCGTGTTGGCTGCATCGGCGCGATCCGGCCCGACGCCATGCGCCGGGCCGTCGGCGCCATCGAGGAGGCCCTGCGCGGCATGGGCGTGCAGAACTTTGCACCGGCATGAGGCCGCGCCGGACGGAAAGCGACGTCAATGGCACGCCGCGGCGCGCGCTGGCACAGGGCCTCTGGTTCAAGGCGACGATGGACAACACGCTGACATTGGCCCCGCCGCTGACCATCGCAGACGACGAACTCGGCATGGCCCTCGACATCCTCAAAGCTGCCTTCGGCGAAACCGAAATTAAGTTGGCATGACGCAGAAAACCACAATCGCAGTCCTCGGTGCCGGCATTTTCGGCAGCGCGCTGGCCTGGCGCCTCGCCGCGCGCGGTATCTGTCCCGGCGCTGAAATCCTCGTCATCGATCCCAATCCGCCGGCCGCCCAGGCCAGCAGCCGGGCGGCTGCCCTGCTGTCACTTTCACGTCCCGCCGCCAAGTCCCACTGGATTCCGCTGGTCCGGCAGACGCTGGCCGCTGTCGAGACGCTCGCCGCCCAGGGAATCGATGTGCCCGCGCATCGTTGCGGCGCACTCCACCTCGCCGACAGCCCCGCCGTGCGCGATGTCCTCGCCGATCACGCCGCGACGGCAGATGCCCATGGCCTGAACTACGAACGCCGCAACCCTGCGTCATGCGCCGCGCTCCTGCCCTGGCTGGACATGGCGCGCTTTTCAGAGGCGCTCTGGTTCCCCGACGAAGGCTATACCGATCCCTACCTGCTCGCCAGCGCCTATGCGGCGGCAGCGCGGAAACTGGGCGTGCGCTTTCGCTGCGGCACTCCGGCCGCGCTGGCAACGGATCGCAGGCAGGCCTGCGTGGATCTGCCGGAAGGCCGCATCCATCCGGAGACGGTCTGGGTTGCCGCCGGCGCCTGGAGCGGCCGCGTCCTGCGACCCCTCGGCCTTGCCGCACCCCAGGCCGCCGTGCGCTCGCAATACTGGATCACCGGGAACACTCCGCTGGTACCACCGGCCATGCCGATGGTGCTCGCCGCCGACCTGCGGCTCTATGCGCGACCCGAGGTTGGGGCGATCCTGTTCGGTCTGCGGGAGGATGCCGGGATGGCGGTGTCTTCCGACCAACTCCCGGACGACCTGGCCGGCTTCCAGTTCGATCCGGCCGACCCGGAAGGCCATGCAACGCTCGAAGCATTTGCCGGACGGCTCGCACACTACGCGCCGGGGCTGATGGCGACCGGCCTGCGCCACTACATCACCGGGCCGTCCTGCTACACGCCGGACGGCGACTTCCTGGTCGGGCATCTGGCGGACTGGGACAATCTCGGCCTGCTGGCGGGTTGCAACGGTGCCGGCATAGCGGCCTCCGCCGGTCTCGCCGACCTCGCCGCCGATTGCATTGCGGGCCTTTCTCCGGCAGGTTTGGAGCGCTTCGACCCGGCGCGTTTCGGCAGGGTCGAAGCGGATGCACCCGAGTGGCGAGCGCGCTGCATCGCGGCGCGCGCCGGAAAAACCAGCGGATAGAAACCGGACCGGACATAAATCCCGGGACAGCGCGACTGCGCCGTCGCCCCGCTTGCCCAACGACGACAGCGGACGGGACGCGGTGACGCTGCGCTGCACCGACGTGATCAGCGTCGCCTGCGGCCAGGGTGCGCCCGACCCCGGCTGCCAGGACGGTCCGGAGGTGCTCGCACCCTGGGCTTCCTGCGCGAATCGATACCTGGTCGGGCGCATACGGCGTGCTGGATGAACGCGAGCGGCTCGGCCTGCTCTGGATCGATGCGCACATGGACGCCCATACCTTTCGCACCTCGCCGTCGCGCGCGCGGCACGGCATGCCGCTGGCCTGCCTGCTCGGCCACGGCGACCCACGCCTGACGCGCATTGGCGGCCCGAAGCCCAAGCTCCTGCCGCAGGACGTCTGCCTGATCGGCGTGCGCAGCTACGAGTGCGGCGAGGCAGCGCTGCTGGACAAGCTCGGCGTGCGCATCTACTTCATGGCAGAGATCCACCGGCGCGGCCGGGCGGCGGTATTCGCCGAAGCCTGGGAACAGGTGACGCGGGAATCCGCCGCCGCCGGCATCAGCCTCGACCTCGACACGCTCGACCCCGAGGAGGAACCTGGTGTCGGAAGTCCCGTCGCCGGCGGCCTGCGCCGCAACGAACTCGCAGCCTCCCTGCGCCAGTTGCACGGTGAAACCCGCCTGCGCGCGCTGGAGGTCGTCGAATACAACCCCCACGCCGATCGGGACTTCGTCGCCGCCCGGGCGATCCACGATCTCTGTCGCTCGGTGATCGGATGAGTCATCGGTCTGTCATCAGCGGTTCATTCA
>JADLGU010000105.1 GCA_020849155.1 Rhodocyclaceae bacterium
CCCATGGCCTTGCCGATTTCGACGGCCGCCGCGCCGACGCCGCCGGCGGCGCCCAGCACCAGCAGCGACTCGCCCGCCTGCAGCCGGCCGCAGTCCTGCAGGGCATGCAGCGAGGTGCCGTAGGTCAGCACCAGCGCGGCTCCCGTGGCGAATTCCATGCTCTCCGGCAGCGGCATGATCTTTTCGGCCGTTACGACGCATTCCTCGGCGAAGCCGCCGGTGCCGGGAAAGCCGATGATGCGGTCGCCGGCCTTCAGGCCCTGCACGCCTTCGCCGACCTCCTTGACCAGGCCGGCCACTTCCGCGCCGGGCGAGAAGGGCAGCGGCGGCTTGACCTGGTAGAGGCCCTGCACCATCAGCGCGTCGGGGAAATTGAGCGCGGCCGCCTTGACGTCGACCACCACCTGCCCCGGCCCTGGTTTAGGCGCGGGGACTTCCTGCACGGACAACTTTTCCGGCGGGCCGCATTCGGAGCAGAGGAGGGCTTTCATGTCGTCCTGTTTCTCAGAGGGGGGTGGGGTTGCGCTCTTCGAGGATGTCTTCCATCCTCAGGCGCACGGCCTGTTTGATGCGGCCGTGGGGGATGACGTAGAAACGGTTGGCGGAGACCGCCTCGAACACCGCGCTGGCCATGTCCTCGGCCGTCAGGCGGCCGGACTTCACCGCCTTGTCCATGCGCTCCTGGTAGGCGGCGGATGCAGCCGAGGGCGGCGCCGCTTCGCCGAAGCGTTGCGGACGGTTGCGCTCCGAGGTGTGGATGGCGGTCGGCACCCAGGCCGGGCAGAGCACCGAGACGCCGATCTTCGCCTGCTGCGCCCGCAGTTCGGCGTACAGCGTCTCCGACAGCGTGACGACGCCGTGCTTGCTGACGTTGTAGGCGGCCATCGCCGGGGTGGACAGCAGGCCGGCGACCGAGGCGGTGTTTACGATATGGCTCTCGCCATCCTGCGCCAGCATGCGCGGCACGAAATGGCGGATGGCGTGCGCCACGCTCCACAGGTTGACGCCGAGGATCCATTCCCAGTCGGCGGTCGTCAACTCCCAGGCCAGCCGCGTCAGGCCGACGCCGGCGTTGTTGCACAACAGATGCACGCCGCCGAAGCGGCCGAAGGCCTCGTCGGCGAGGGCGACGATGTCCTCCTCGCGGCTGACGTCGGCACGCATTGCGTGCAGCACATCGGCGGCCACCGGCAGGGCCTGCGCCGCCTCAGCGAGCTTCGCCTCGTCGATGTCCGCCAGGACGAGGCGCATGCCTTCTCGCGCCGCGCGCTGCGCCAGGGCGAGACCGATGCCGCTGGCCGCGCCAGTGATCACCGCCGTCCTGTTCCGCAACTCGTGCATGGGGATGTCCGATAGAATTTGCGGCACGATAACACGAAGGCAAGCAAAACGAAACCGCCGTTCGCGTAGCGAAACTATGATTGATCCGATGAAGCCTAGGGCATCCGACACGGGAGCTGCGGCATGAGCGGCAGCGCAGCGGCGGCTCCCGACTGCATCGCCTGCGGCGGATGCTGCGCCTGGTCGGAAACCTGGCCGGTGCTGATGGGCGAGGGCGACGGCGCCGGCATCCCGGAAGAGCTCATCGACGTCGAGCACTGGCGCATGCTGTCCTGGGGCCATCGCTGCGCGGCGCTGGAAGGCGAACTCGGCGTGAAGGTCGGTTGCAAAGTCTACGCCGATCGCCCGCTCGTCTGCCGCGAGTTCCAGGCCGGCTCGGCGGATTGCAGGATGGTGCGGCGCAAGTTGGGCTTTGAGGCTGAATGAGATGGGCACCTGGCACCTCTACCTGATCGAATGCCGGGACGGCAGCATCTATACCGGCATCACGGTCGATGTCGCGGCGCGCTACGCCGCGCACGCCGCCGGCAAGGGGGCACGCTATACCCGCTCGCATCCGCCGAAACGCCTGCTGGCGAGCGTCGAATATCCCGACCGCTCAACGGCACTGAGGGCCGAATGTGAAGTCAAACTGCTTTCCGCCGATGCCAAGCGCGCCTACGCCGACAGCCTGGCTGCCTCCGAACGCGCGCCGGAGTCCGTGCTGAAGATTTCGGAAAGGGTGTCCATCCCGTTCGACGAGATCGAACTGAATGCCATCCGCGCCCAGGGGGCGGGCGGCCAGAACGTCAACAAGGTCTCCAGCGCCATCCACCTTCGCTTCGATGTCGGCGCCTCCTCGCTGCCCGAGTTCTACAAGGAGCGGCTGCTCAAGCTGAGCGACCAGCGCCTCAGCCGCGAAGGCGTGGTTGTCATCAAGGCGCAGCAGTCCCGCAGCCGGGAGAAGAACCGGGAAGAAGCGCTAAGGCGGCTGCAGGAACTGGTTGCCGGCGTCGCCGCAACGCCAAAGCCGCGCAAGCCGACCCGGCCGACGCGCAGCTCGCAGCAGAATCGCCTCGACAGCAAGACCCGGCGCGGCGTGGTCAAGGCGCTGCGCGGCAAGGTCAGCGACTGAGTTTCGGAATTGAGGAGGGAGCCAATGGGAATGCGGGTGAATGTGGTTGTGGCCGATGTGGAGGACGCCGCGGCGATCATCGAATCGGAGAAGCCGGCCGGGGAATGGAAGGGCTTCGAAGCGCATGGGCTCGACCAGGCCAAGTGCGCCATGCTCCATGCCCTGCTCTCCGGCGAGCTGTTCGACGAGGCGCTGGCCGAATGCGGACCGCTCTACGGCGCCTCCGACGAGGGCCCCTGGCTCATGAAGCTGCCCGACGATTCCGTGGCGCATCTTGCCGAACTCGACGAGGACGCCCTCGAACGGGTCGGCGAGGAGCTGGCCGCGACCGAGGAATTCGAGGAGGACGGCTGGTCCGTCGACGAGGTCATGGGAATCGTCACGGCCTTGGCCGACCTGGCCGGGGTGGCGCGGGCACAGGGCCGGGCGATGTTCGTCTGGATGACGCAACCCGAGTGAGCATTTCGCCGTCAGGCGAGCGAGGAAAACCGAAGTGAAGCAGATCATCCACGGTGCCGGCGGCACGCCGGACTCCATGCAGGTGGGCGAGGGCGCCATGCCGCAGCCCGGCCCCGGCGAGATACTCATCGAGGTGCACTTCGCCGGCATCAACCGGCCCGACGTGCTGCAGCGCTCCGGCCGCTATCCGCCGCCGCCGGGCGCGTCGAAGATCCTCGGCCTGGAAGTTGCCGGCACGGTGGCGGCGCTGGGCGAGGGCGTCGGCGAATGGAAAGTCGGTCAGCGCGTGACGGCGCTGGCGCCGGGCGGCGGCTATGCCGAGTACTGCACGGTGCCGGCGTCGCACGCCCTGCCGGTTCCCGAGGGCCTCGACCTGGCGCAGGCGGCGGCGCTGCCGGAAACCTGGTTCACCGTCTGGGCCAATCTGGTCGGCCTGGGACGATTGAAGCAGGGTGAGCGGCTGCTGGTGCACGGCGGCTCCAGCGGCATCGGGCTGACCGCCATTCAGCTCGCGCGCCATCTCGGCGTCGAATGTTTCGTCACTGTCGGCAGCGCGGAGAAGGCGCGGTTCTGCCGCGACTTCGGCGCCGGCCACGCCCTCGACTACAAGCAGGACGACTTCGTGCAGAAGGTCAAGGAGATCACCAACGGCGAGGGTGTCGATGTCGTGCTCGACATGGTCGGTGCGTCCTACCTGCAACGGAATCTCACCGTGCTGCGGCGCGATGGCCGCCTGGTGCTGATCGCCTTCCTCGAAGGCAGCCAGGGCGAGTTCGACCTGATGCCGGTGATGTTGAAGCGGCTGACCATCA
Organism: Rhodocyclaceae bacterium; assembly: GCA_020849155.1. Lineage (GTDB taxonomy): Bacteria > Pseudomonadota > Gammaproteobacteria > Burkholderiales > Rhodocyclaceae > Desulfobacillus. The sequence goes on from JADLGU010000105.1 coordinate 3,727, forward strand.
CCGGCTCGACCATGCGCCCGCGCAGCGTGGCGGAGAAGGCCGCCATCCGCAACGCCCTGCTCGAACATATCTGGCCGGAGCTCGCCGCCGGCCGCCTCCTGCCGCACATCCATGCCGCCTTTCCGCTGGCGCAGGCGGGCGAGGCGCACCGCCTGATGGAGAGCAGTCGCCACATCGGCAAGATCGTGCTGCAGGTGAAGCCGTGAGCGAACTGACGATCGATGTCGTGTCGGATGTCGTCTGTCCCTGGTGCTTCATCGGCAAGCGCCGGCTCGAGGCGGCCCTGCGGGAACTGAAGCGGGAGCGGCCGGAGGTGGCGCCGCGCATCCGCTGGCTGCCGTTCTTCCTCAACCCCGACACGCCGGAGGAGGGCGAGCCCTACCGGCCCTTCCTCGAGAAGAAGTTCGGCGGGCCTGAGCAGCTGGCGCAGATCTGGGCGCAGATCGCCGAAGCGGGGCGATCCGCCGACATCGCGTTCGCTTTCGAGCGCATCGAGAAGCGCGCCAATACCCTGAAGGCGCACCGGCTGATCCACCGGGCGCAGACGCGGGGGGATGCCGACGCCCTGGTCGAGCGGCTCTTCGCCGCGCAGTTCCTCGAGGGCCGCGATGTCGGCGATGCGGCCGAACTGGTGCGGCTCGCCGCCGATTGCGGCGAAGACGAGGCGGCGGCGCTGGCCTACCTGCGAACGGAGGAGGACGCCGACGCGGTGCGCGCCGGCTTCGACCGCGCGCAGCGGATGGGCGTCACCGGCGTGCCCTTCTACATCCTCGCCGGCCGCTACGGCGTCGGCGGCGCCCAGCCGCCGGAGCTGATGCTCGGCGCGCTGCGCCAGGCCTTGGCGCCCGTCTGAATGTTCATCGGCCACTTCGGCATCGGCTTCGGCGCCAGGGCGGCGGCGCCGCGCGCCTCGCTCGGCACGCTGTTCCTCGCCGCGCAGTTCCTCGACCTGCTGTGGGCGGCGCTGCTGTTGGCCGGCGTCGAGCGCGTGCGCATCGAAGTCGGCGCCACTGCCGTGATGCCGCTGGTGGCCGAGCACTATCCCTATTCCCACAGCCTGCTGGCGGCGGCCGGCTGGGCGCTGCTGCTCGGCCTCGCCTATCGTTTCCTGCGCGGCGACGGCCGCGGCGCCTGGATCGTGGCGCTGGCGGTGGCCAGCCACTGGTTCCTCGACGTCATCGTGCACCGGCCCGACCTGCCGCTGTATCCGGGCAGCGCCGTCCTGTGGGGACTGACTTTTTGGGATTCCCTGCCGGCGACGCTGGCGCTGGAACTGGCGCTGTTCTGCGGCGGCGTCTGGTTCTATCTCAGGGCGACCCGGCCGCGCGACCGGATCGGCTCCTGGGGCCTGGCCGGATTGGCGGGGCTGCTGCTCCTGATCTACGCCGGCAACCTGTTCGGCCCGCCGCCGCCGAGTGTCGAAGCCATCGGCTGGGTCGGACAGCTGCAATGGCTGCTGGTGCTGTCAGGCTATTGGGTGGATGCGCATCGCTGCAACAGGTCGGTTCCCGGGGTCCCATTGGCATGAAAAAAAGCTTGATTTCTTGCCAAGTTACGGGTTCAATGCGGCATTCGCTCGGACTCAAGTAGCAGAATGAGGCGGTACGCAACTGCCATTTCGGTTCTGGGGACTCGAACGAACCGTCGGGCAATCGCCCTTCAATTTTTTTAGGATGGGGAATATGGCAACAGGTACAGTCAAGTGGTTCAACGATGCAAAGGGCTTCGGCTTCATCACTCCGGACAATGGCGGCGAGGATCTCTTCGCGCACTTCTCCGCGATCCAGTCGAGCGGTTTCAAGTCTCTCAAGGAAGGCCAGAAGGTCTCCTATGACGAGGCGACCGGCCCGAAGGGCAAGCAGGCGGCTAACATCAAGCCTCTCTGACCCGCAGCACCACTGAAAAAACCCCGGCATGCCGGGGTTTTTTTTCGACTGGAGTTCGTCACTCCCGCGGAGGCGGGAGTCCATGGATTCCCGCTTTCGCGGGCATGACGGGGCTGCGTCAGCCGAAGACGATCACGCCGCGCGCGTTCCTGCCGGCGGCGAGGTCGGCGAAGGCCTGCGGCGCTTCGTCGATGGTGTAGCTGCGCGTGATCAGTTCATCCAGCTTGAGGCGCTTGGCGCG
>JADLGU010000106.1 GCA_020849155.1 Rhodocyclaceae bacterium
TGGCGCGCGCATAGGGCCGCTTGTCGTGGCCGAGGAAGACGTCCTTGAACTGCACCATGCCGGCGTTGGTGAACAGCAGCGTCGGGTCGTTGCCCGGCACCAGCGGGCTGGAGGCGACGATGGCATGTCCTTGGGAGGCGAAATAGTCGAGGAATTTCTGGCGGATGTCGGCGCTTTTCATGGCGGCTGGAGCGGAATGCGTGTCCGGGCTGAAGGAAGCCGCGATTTTATCATCGCAGCGCAAAAGTCAGTCCGCGCGATAGGGCGAACGGGCTCCAGTCGCCGGCCGGGACGAAATGTCAGTCGCCGCGGGACGGCAGGGCGAAATGGAAGGTGGCGCCTTCGTCGGGCACGCCCTCCGCCCAGACCCGCCCGCCGTGGCGCTGGACGATGCGGGCGACGATGGCCAGGCCGACACCGTTTCCTTCGAAGGCCGGGTCGCGGTGCAGCCGCTGGAAGACGTGGAACAGTTTGTCGGCGTAGGCCATGTCGAAGCCGATGCCGTTGTCCCTGACGAAGAAACGCACTTCCTCCCCGTCCGCCGTTCCGCCGATTTCGATCACGGCCTGCATCCGCTGGCGTGAATACTTCAGTGCATTGCCGAGCAGATTGGACCACACCTGGCGCAGCAGGCTGCGGTCGGCGCGCGCCGCCGGCAGCGGCTTGATGCGCACTTCGACGCGGCCGCTGGCGACCGACTCGGCCAGCTGCGGCACGTCGGCAAGCGCCTCCCGCACCAGTTCGCCCATATCGATCGTCACGCGCCGCAAATCGGCGCGGCCGATGCGCGAGAAGTCGAGCAGGTCGTCGATCAGCTCGCCCATGCGGATCGCCCCGCCGGCGATGCGGTCGAGCAGGCGCCTTCCTTCGGCATCGATCGCCGCGGCGTAGTCCTCTTCGATGATCTTGGCGTAGCCGGCGATCGCCCGCAGCGGCGCGCGCAAGTCGTGCGAGATTGAATAGCTGAAGCTCTCCATCTCCCGCACCGCTTCTTCGAGCTCGGCGGTGCGTTCCTTCACGCGGTGCTCGAGCGTGACGTTGAGGTTGCGGATCTCCCCCTCGGCGCGCAGCCGGTCGGTGATGTCCCTGGCGATGGATATCATGCAGCGCACGCTGCCGATATCGATGAGGACGGACGAAGTCATCATGTCGCGCAAGGTGCCCTGCCGCGTGCGCATGACGAACTCGTAGCCGCTGACCATGCCCCTGGCCTTGATCTCGGCCAGGAAGCCCGCGCGCCGCTCGGGAAAGGCCCACAGTCCAAGTTCGAGGACGGTGCGGCCGACGGCTTCCTCGCGCGAACAGCCGAACATACGCTGGAAGCTCTCGTTGAGGTCGAGGATCAGTCCATCCTCCGCCCGCAAGATCATGATGCCGTCCGGGCTGGCATGGAAGACGGCGGCAAACTCCTCTTCCGATTTTGCCCGCTCCGCTTCGGCATGGCGCTGCTCGGTGACGTCGCGCACGATGGAAATCATGCACGGCTCGCCGCCGACCTGGATCGGCACGGCGGAGACAAAACACTGCCTGATCCCGCCGTCCTTGCGGCGCATTTCGAAGGCATAGTCGGTCAAGCGCCCCTGCGCGATCAGCGCCGCCACGAAAGCGCCGCGTCTGTCCGGATCGGCCCATATGTTGAGCTCGCCGACGGTATGGCCGATTGCCTCTTCCATGCGGTAGCCGCTCACCCGCTCGAAGCCCTCGTTGGCGTCGATGATCAGGCCGTCGTCCTGGCGAATGATGGTGATCCAGTCCGGGCTGGCATGGAAGGCCTTCGAGAATTTTTCTTCAGATTTGGCTCGCTCCGCCTCGGCGCGGCGCTGCTCGGTAACGTCGCGCACGATGGAAATCATGCATGGTTCGCCGCCGACTTCGATCGCCACGCTGGAAAGCTCGCACTGTCTGAGTTCGCCGTCCCTGCGCCGAAGGTTGTAGGGGAAATCCGTCACCATGCCTCGTTCGCGCAGCTGCGAGATGAAAGCGGCGCGACTCTGCGCGTCCGTCCAGACCCCCAGTTCGAGCGAGGTATGGCCGATGGCCTCGTCCCGGGCGTATCCGGTCAAACGCTCGAAGCCCTCGTTGACATCGATGAATCGCCCGTCGGTCTGACGCGAGATGGCCATCCAGTCCGGACTGGCGTGGAATGCCTTGGAAAAGCGCTCTTCCGACTGACGCAAGGCCTCCTCGGCGCGCCGGATTTCCGTGATGTCCCGCCCAACGCCGATGATCTGCTGCTCTCCCGCAATCTCGGCCACCACGCAGGAGCCCTCGATCAGGCGGAGTTCACCGCTCTTGATCCTGAAGTGTGCGTCGAAATTCCGCCACTCGCCTTTTGTGCGGAGCTCTTTCACCAGCCTGTCGCGCTCGACCGGATATTCCCAGAGGCCGATCTCCAGTGCCGTCCTGCCGATCACCTCCTCGGCCTTCCATCCCGTCACGCGCTCGAAGCCCTGATTGACGGCGAGGAATCGCCCGTCTTCGAGGCGGCTGACCGTGGCATAGTCCGGGTTGGCGTAGAACGCCTTGGCGAAGCGCTCCTCGGACAGGCGCAGGGCCTCCTGGGACCGTTTAAGTTCCGTCACGTCCCGCGCCGTGCCGATGATGTGCGGCTCGCCGGCCAACGCGATGGTGGTGGCGTTGATCTCCACCTGGCGCCGCTCGCCACCTCGGTTGACGAAGACGGCCGGAAAATTGCGCACGTTCCCCCGGTCGGCGAGCGCTTCGACGAAGCGCTCGCGGTCGGCCGGCTCGGCCCACATTTTCAAGTCGGCGGTACGCAGCTTGCCGACTGCCTCCAGGGCCGAAACGCCCAGGAGTTTCTCGAAACCTTCATTCACTTCCACGATCATGCCGTCGCGCAAGCGGCTGATCATGGTGAAGTCTGGATTGGAATGGAAGGCCTTCGCGAAGCGCTCCTCGGAGTGGCGCAGGGCCTCCTGCGAGCGCCTGAGCTGGGTGACATCCTGCACCGTGCCGATGACGTGCGGCTCGCCGGCATGCTCGATGGTGGCTGCCGACAGCAACACCTCGCGCCGCGCGCCGTCCTTGCGCACCAGGGTGGCCGCCAGGTCCTGCACGATGCCGGTTTCCTTGAGGCGGCGCAGCATTTCCTCGCGCTCCTGCGGATTTTCCCAGAGGTGCAAGTCATCCATGGTCGACCTGCCGACCGCTTCGCCGATCGCATAGCCGGTCAGTCGTTCGAAGCCCTCGTTGGCTTCGACGATGAGCCCGTCGCGCTGTCGCGTGATGATGATGAGGTGCGGATTGGAATGGAAGGCGCGCGCAAACTTCTCCTCGGATTCCTTCAGCGTGTCCTCGCGCTGGCGCAGCTCGGCCACCAGTCCGTTGAAGGCCGCGGCCAACTCGCCGATCTCGTCGTTCCGCGTCGGCAGGGCATGCATGCGCACTTCCGGCCGATCGCGCAACAGCGCTAGATGCTCGGTGAGCCGGGTTAGCGGCGTCGCCAGCCAGCCGGCCAGAAACCAGACCAGAATGCCGCCGAGGAGCAGCGCGCCGAGGCTGACCGTCAGGATGCGCTGGCGCGCCCGATGCAGCGGCTGGTAGGCCTCATCGGCCGGGTAGGCGGCCGCGACGAACCAGCCCAGCGAAGCCATCTGCTTGACACCGAAAAGGGTGGGCCGGCCCCGGCGATCGAAGCTCTCGACGGTACCCTCGAAGCCTTCGGCTGCCCGCACACTCAGCGGATCGTCGAGCGTCGTCAGGTCGTTGCCGGGCGCGCGAAGGCTGTCCGGCACCTGTATCGCCTGGCGGTCCCGTGTCGCCAGAACCAGATAGCCGCTATTGCCCAGCCGGGTTTCGCCCAGGTGGCCGAAGATGCCTTGGCGATCGAGCAGCAGCCCGCAGGCGATGATCAGCTGCACCGCGCCGTCCTTATCCAGACGCGGCACCGCGAGGGCAATGGCCGGCTTGCCGCTGATGCCGCTGATCAGGGGGGCGGACACGACTGGGCTCTTCTCGGACAGCACGCGGCGGAAGTAATCGCGGCCGGCCAGGCTGGTCATGGCTCCGGCCGGCGCCGGGAGGTTGTGCGCCAGGATGCGCCCATCCGGCGCCGCCACCGCGCAGCGGCCGATCCAGCCCAGCGGACTCGGCAGATGGCGAAAATGGCGCTCGATGTCCGCCGGCTTGTCCAGGGCCGCCGCCGGAATCGACTCGGCAATCCCCGTCACCGTCCGCATCGCCGTGGCTATGTCGTTCTCGATCTTGCCGGCGGTCCCGGCCAGCAGCGCGGCCAGATGCCCGGCCACCTCCGTCCGGACATCCTCGCGGGCATACGACCAGGAAAGCAGCGCGGCGCCCGCGGCGATGAGCGCCATGACGGCGGTCAGCGCCAGTGCCAGTCGGGTGCGGATGCTCGCTTTCATTGGGCGGAACGTGTTCGGGATGGAAGCACGAAGGTTAATATACCGTCTACGGCAGGCCGGCCGGCATAGAAGGATGCGCGCATGAAGGCAGGATGGCTGCTCGCCCTCGACCAGGGCACCACCAGTTCCCGCGCCATCGTCTTCGATGCCGAGGGCAACCAGGCCGCCACCGCCCAGAAGGAGCTGCGGCAGATCTATCCGCAACCCGGCTGGGTCGAGCACGATCCGCTCGACATCTGGCAGGACCAGCTGGCGGTGGCGCAGGCCGCGCTGCGCCAGGCCGGCCTCGCCACCGGCGACATCGCCGCCATCGGCATCGCCAACCAGCGCGAGACCGTGGTGCTGTGGGAGCGGGCCAGCGGCCGGCCATTGCACAACGCCATCGTCTGGCAGGACCGGCGCACGGCGGAGGCCTGCGCCCGGCTCAAGGCCGAAGGCGCCGAAGCCCTGGTGCGGGAGAAGACCGGCCTGGTGCTCGACCCCTACGTCTCGGCCGCCAAGCTGGCCTGGCTGCTCGACCGCCTGCCGGGTGCGCGCGAGCAGGCGCAACGCGGCGAGCTGGCGGCCGGCACCGTCGACAGCTGGCTGGCCTGGAACCTGAGTGGCGGCCGCCTGCACATCACCGATCCCAGCAACGCCTCGCGCACTTCGCTTTTCAACATCCGCAGCGGCGACTGGGATGCCGAGTTGCTGGCGCTGTTCGGCATCCCGCGCGAACTGCTGCCGCGCATCGTCCGTTCCAGCGCGCTGTGCGGCGAGACCGCGCCGGCGCTGTTCGGCGCGCCGATCCGCATCGGCGGCATGGCCGGCGACCAGCAGGCGGCCCTCTTCGGCCAGGCCTGCCACGGCGCCGGCATGGCCAAGAACACCTACGGCACCGGCTGCTTCCTGCTGATGCACAGCGGCGGCCAGGCCGTCGCTTCGGCCAACGGGCTGATCGCCACCTGCGCGGCGCAGACGGGCGAAGCGCTCGAATACGCCCTGGAGGGCAGCGTCTTCATCGGCGGCGCGGTGGTGCAGTGGCTGCGCGACGGCCTCGGCCTGATCCGCCGGGCGGCCGACATCGAGGCGCTGGCGGCCGGCGTGCCGGACGCCGGCGGGGTGGTCTTCGTGCCGGCCTTCGCCGGTCTCGGCGCGCCGCACTGGAACCCCGCCGCGCGCGGGGCCCTGCTCGGCCTGACCCGCGGCACCACCGCCGCGCACATCGCCCGCGCCGCGCTCGAAGCCATCGCCTTCCAATCGGCCGAACTGGTCGAGGCCATGTCCGCCGATTGCGGGCAGCCGCTCGCCGAGCTGCGGGTCGACGGCGGCGCCGCCGCCAACGGCCTGTTGCTGCAGTTCCAGGCCGACCTGCTCGGCGTGCCGGTGCTGCGGCCGCGGATCCTGGAGACCACCGCGCTCGGCGCGGCCTATCTGGCCGGGCTGGCCGCCGGCGTCTGGGCAAGCCGGGCGGAGATCGCAGCCCACTGGGCGCGCGAGCGCAGCTTCGAGCCGCACCTGCCGCGCCCCGCGGCCGCCGCGCGCATGGCGGAATGGCGCCGCGCCGTGCGCGGCACACGGACTTTTGCGGAATAGAAACTGCCTGCCCCCCCCGCCCCCCTTCCCAGGGAAGGGGGTGACGACGGTTCGGCCGAGCCGGGCTCGGCCTCCACATAA
>JADLGU010000107.1 GCA_020849155.1 Rhodocyclaceae bacterium
ATACGGAAATGCGATCGCGTGCCGCGCCTTACTTGTGTTTGGAGTCGATTTCCCAGACGCTTTTCTGCACCAGCCGCTGTACCATGCCGTCCAGAGTGAGGCCACCCTGTTCGCTGCTGGAGATACCCATCACCGAAGAGCCCTTGGCGCCCAGCTCCATCTTCTCCTCGGTATAGCCTTGCGCGACCTGTTCCGTGGTATTTGCGTCGATGAGTTTGTAGCGCATGCCGATGATCCAGACGCCGGTCGATTCGCCGGTTTGCACCGAGCCAACCACCACCTGGCCCGCCGCACCGCCGCGACCTCCGCCGAAGATGCCGAGCAGCGCGCCGACCGGCCGGCCGTCGAAGCCCTGCTGCGCCGCGGCCACCTGCTCGGCCTTCAGGATGTCGAACTTGATGACCCACTTGGTGGTTTTCAGCTTGCCTTTCTGCAGCATCTTGCGCGCGGCCTGCGGATCACCCAGGTTGTAGGCGAGCTGGAATTCCTGCAGCAGCGGCCCGAGATTGGTCCGCTCCAATACCTTGAAGTTGGCTTTGGAGAGCTCCAGTTCGGCGAAATCGGCGATGTTGGTCGGGCCGAACTTCTGCGTGAAGCTGGCGTTGTTGCTCTTGATTTCACCCGGGATGACGACCAGTGCCGGGCCCGGCCGGCCGGCATTGGCGTATTCGACCGGCTTGTACATGCCCTTGTCGGCCATCTCGTTGGCCTTTTGCGAGGTGCTGGAACCCTGCGTTGGCGACGGACTGTCGAAAGTCGGCTGGGCGAAGGCGGCACCGCAGGCAGCGAACAGGGCAAGGCCAAACAGGTGAAATCGGGTGTTCATGGCGATTCTCCGGAAAGATGGGACTGCTATTTTGTGCCGGCGTTGCGGCAGTAGTCGTTGTAGAGCTGGGCAACGGCTTCGTCGGCCTGTTCGTTCACCAGTGTCAGCGCCATGCCCAGCGTGTCGGTGCCGGCGTAGGAGTCGGCGCGCGCCGCGACGCTTGACAGCGTTCTGCCGCTGGCGGCGACCAGGGTAAATCCCATGGCGACGGCGACTTCGTTGATCTTCAATACCGGGTTGATGCCCGTCTGTGTCGTGATGAGGCCGCGCAGGACGTAGTTTGCCCCGAGCTTTTTCGATGCATTGATGGCGGCGTCCGGATCATTGCGGAAGTGCGCCTCGATTTCCGCCTGGGCAATCTGCTTGCGGATTTCTTCTTGCGTGTAGGTCTTCAGCCCGAGTGCGCGCAGGCGGTGATTGATCGCCTGGAAATGGGCACCGTAACGGCTTTGCGTCGTGTTGTAGCCGTTCGACGTGCGCTCGGCGATCACCAGCATGATCTTCTTGTCCTTCAGCTGCTTCTTGCACGAGACCGAAACCAGTTGGCCGATGCGCTGGGCGCGGGCGGATTCTTCGGCATCCGCCTTCGCGTCTTCTTCCGAGAACTTGAAGGCCAGCGCCGGCTGCGCGGTGAGAACGAGGAAAAGAACAGCGGCTAGCAGGCGCATAAGGGAACCCCGGGGAACCCCGGCAGGCAATGCCGAGGGACTCGATTGTGTCAAAAAAGCCGCCCCGCTTCAACCACCATCGTGCGGCCGAAGCGGAGCGGTGCGCCGTGCGGGACTTATTTCTTCTCGGCGGGCTTCGCGGCTGCCGCCGGCTTGGCTTCCGCGGCTTTGGCGTCGGCCTCGCATTTCTTCATGAAGCTCGTTTTGGCGGCGCCGGCAAGCTTCTTCTCGCCCGCGGTCTTGGTGCAGGCATCGTTGGCCGGCCCACCCTGGGCGTCGGCCTCGCATTTTTTCATGAAGCTCGTTTTGGCGGCACCGGCAAGTTTCTTTTCCGCGGCGCGCGACTCGCATGAGCCGGCATCGCCTTTCTTCTCCTCGGCCTTGGCCGGCGCGGAGGCGGCCGGCGCAGCAGTGGCTTTCTTGTCGGCGGCGGCGGGTGCCTGCGCCAGCGCAATTTGCGCGGACATCAACGAAACGAGTGCCGCCAGTATCAGCTTGTTCATCGTGTTCTCCTTGGAAATGTGGTTGCGGCGAGTGGCCGCGACCGAATAACGGGCGACACGCCGGTCAGTTGACCGGGGGATCCTCGCCGCGGTCTTCCAGCAGGGCCTTCTGCCGGTCGATAAAATCCTGCGTGCTGTCGAGGCCGCGCAACAGCAAGATGGTCGAGCGCACTGCTGCTTCGAGCAGCACGGCGAGGTTGCGCCCGGCGGCGACGGGGATGACGACCCGGCGTACCGGCACGCCCAGTATCTCGTGCATTTCGGCGCCCAGCGGCAGGCGGTCGAGTTCGACCGCACCTTTCTGCGGCCGCTGCAGGTGCACGATCAGTTTCAGCTTCATCTTGCGCCGGCAGGCGGTCTCGCCAAACACGGTGCGAATGTTCAGGACGCCAAGTCCGCGCACCTCGAGGAAATCCCGCAGCAACGGCGGACAGTGCGCCTCCAGCGTGTTGGGGGCAATGCGCGAAATCTCGACGACGTCATCGGCAACGAAGCCGTGTCCGCGCGAGATGAGTTCCAGAGCCAGCTCGCTCTTGCCGACACCGGACTCGCCGGTGATGAGTACGCCCATGCCAAGCACGTCCATCATCACGGCATGGGTGGACATCGTCTCGGCGAGGCGGCGCGAGAGCCAGATGCGCAGCGAATCGATCACGCCGGCGGCGGCAAACGGCGTCGAGAACAGCGCCGTATTGCTGGCTTCGCAGGCACTGGCGACGACCGCCGGTATCTCGCAGGCGTCGGCAACGATGATGGCGGGCGGTCCGGCCGCGATGATTTCGGTGATGTGGCGCGATACGCGCACGGTGTGCTGCTTGGTTGCCCAGGCAACCTCGGGTGCGCCGATTACCTGCAGCCGGTCGGGATGGATCAGATTGAGGTGACCGACCATGTCCGCCGGCGAGGTGTGCAGATGATTGATGGCGATGGGTGCGCCGAGGTCGCCGCTGACGTGCGTCAGCCTCAATCGTTCGCTGTGGTACTCAAACAGCTGCGCGACGTTCGCCTGCGTCATTGGGTTGCCAGTCGGCAAACAGCGCATGGATGGCGTCGGCATCGGCCGCCGCAGCGAGCTGTTCGCGAAATGCGCGGTCGGAAAATCGCTGTGCCAGTTCCGAGAGTATCTGCAAGTG
>JADLGU010000108.1 GCA_020849155.1 Rhodocyclaceae bacterium
CTCCAGCCGCTCGTGCGCCGCTTCGAGCAGGTGGCGCGCATCGATTTCTTCCCCGGCGAGGCGCAACGGCAGACCCTGAGCCTGCTCGACGACCTGCGCGACGCGATCACCCGCCGCCTGTCTCCCGACGAGCCGACCGCCCGGCAGGCGGATGTTCCGCGGCTGGACCGCGCCGACTATCAGGGCAGGACCTGGGCCACGCGGGCGCGCCCGTGGGTGGACCGGCTGGCCAGTGGCTGGCTGATCCGCCGGTTCATCGACCCGAAGGCCCGCATCGTCTGGCTGGCGAGTCCCGCCGACTGCAAAGCCGATTGGCTTGGCTTCGATTTCGACGGTGCCGCCTTCAGCCACGTGGGCACCAAGGTCACCTTCGAGACGCTGCTGGCGAGTTTCGGGCTTGATTCCGCCCCTGCGCTGGTACGTCTGGGCGATCTCGTGCATTGCCTGGATGTGGGGGGGCTCCCGGTCGCGGAAGCGCTGGGCATCGAATCGCTGCTCGCCGGCCTGCGGGCATCCGAACCCGACGACGACGCGCTGCTTGCCCGCGCATGCGAAGTCTTTGACTGGCTATTGAAGAGTTACGAGGAAAAAACAACGTGAACGCCCCGACCAGTCCTCAGACCGCTGCCACGACTGAAGCGGTCCCTCCAGCGATGAGCTACCTGCAGCTCTTCGCGCGCTTCCTCAAGTTCGGCTTGCTCGCATGGGGCGGGCCTGTGGCTCAGATCGGCATGTTGCGCCGCGAGCTCGTGGACGAGGAACGCTGGATCTCCAGCAGACGCTTCAACAAGCTGCTTGCGGTGATGCAGGTACTGCCCGGACCCGAAGCGCACGAAATATGCGTTCATTTGGGCATCCGGGCGAAGGGGCGGCTGGGGGGCGTACTGGCGGGACTCGGGTTCATGCTTCCCGGGTTCTTGCTGATGTTCGCGCTGTCCTGGCTGTACTTCCAGATCGAATTCGTTGGCACCTCGCTGGGCGCGGCGTTCCTTGGCGTCCAGGCGGCCGTGATCGCCCTGATCGTGCGCGCCGTGCACCGTATCGGCGAGCACATCCTGCTCGATCGCTGGTTGTGGGCCATTGCCATCGTTTGCGCGCTGGCCGCCATGGCTCGTGTCGACTTCTGGATCACCCTGCCGGCGAGCGGCCTGGTGTACGCGCTGCTCGTGCTGAAGCATCGGGCCTTGGCGCTCTTGGTGACACTGGGCGCGGTGGCGCTGGCTGCGGCCGTGGCTTGGTGGGATGCGCCGGCGGCGAAGCTGGTGGAAACGGTCGTTCAGGGCCAAGCCTCGGTGCTGCTCATCTTCGCCTCGGGCCTGAAGGCCGGCTTGCTCACCTTCGGTGGTGCCTACACGGCGATCCCGTTCGTTCGCAATGACGCCGTCGGGCGCGGATGGATGACGGATGGGCAGTTCCTGGACGGCCTGGCGCTGTCCGGTGTGCTGCCGGCACCCCTCATCATCTTCGCCACGTTCGTCGGCTATGTGGCAGGGGGGCCGATCGGGGCGGTGGCCATGACGGTGGGTGTCTTTCTTCCGGCCTTTGCGTTCTCGTTGATTTTCTACGACCGGCTGGAGGCTGTCGTGGAGAACAAACGGCTGCACGCGTTCCTGGACGGCGTCGCGGCCGGCGTAGTCGGCCTGATCGGCGCAACTACCCTCGACTTGGCGCAGGTCACGGCTGAACGTGTCCCATCGCTGGCGATGGGCATGTCGATCTTCGCCGCAGGCTTGGCGTTCCTTTATGCCTGGAAGAACAAGCTCAACGTCGTCGTCGTGATCCTCGCGGCGGGATTGGCGGGCTGGCTGGTGTTTCCGAACCGAGGCTGAACCTGATCGAGTCAGCCTTCGTCGCGCCGTTTCCGATCCACCTTGCTGAGGAAGCCAAGATGCCTTACGAACTGAAGCCCCTTTCGTGCGATCCAGCCAAGCTCACCGGCCTGTCCGAGAAGCTCATCGTCAGCCACTGGGAGAACAACTACGGCGGTGCGGTCAAGCGTCTCAACGCCATCGAGCAACAGCTGGCGCAATTGACCTGGGGAGCGGCGCCGGTGTTCGAGATCAACGGCCTCAAGCGCGAGGAGATGATCGCCAGCGGTTCCATGATCCTGCACGAGGTGTACTTCGATTCCCTCGGCGGTACCGGCGGCGACCCTGGCGGAGCGTTGAAGCAGGCCATCGAGCGGGACTTCGGCTCCGTGGACGCCTGGCGCGCCGAATTCACGGCCATGGGCAAGGCCCAGGGCGGCGGCTCCGGCTGGACCTTGCTGGTTTGGAGCCCGCGCCGCGAGCGTCTCGTGAACGCCTGGGCCGCCGACCACGCCCACAACCTGGCTGGGGCCACGCCGCTCGTCGCCCTCGACATGTACGAGCACAGCTACCACATGGACTTCGGCGCCAAGGCCGCAGCCTATGTGGACGCCTTCATGCAGAACCTGTCCTGGACGGCGGCCGAGGCTGCGTTTGCCAAGGTGGAGGGCGGAGCATGAAATGGGTCACCCGCGCACGCCCCAAGATCGACCGCATCGCCTGCCCCTGGCTGGTCACGCGCTTCATCGACAAGGCTCCCGAGTTCCTCTACGTGCCGGCTGGCGAGGTCCTGAAGGTCGCCGCCGACACCGGCGCGATTCCCTATGACGTGCCGAATGTCGAGCTCGGCCACCATGGCGACCGCTGCAGCTTCGATGCCTTCATCGACAAGTACGAACTCGACGACCCGGCTTTGAACAAGCTGGCGCTCATCGTGCGCGCCGCCGACTGCGGCCAGCCGCAGCTGGCGAAGGAAGCGTCCGGCCTGCTCGCCATCTCGCAAGGGCTGTCGCTCAACTTCGCCGACGACCACGAGATGCTCCGGCACGGCATGGTGATGTACGACGCGCTCTACGCCTGGTGCGCCGACACGCCGCTGAAGAAGGTTGCCCGCCTGCTTGGCTTGAAATGATGCTACTGCCCCCCGGAGCCGCGCCCGAAGCACGCCTGCTGCTGATCGGTCGCGCCCTACGGGCCTTCACCGATGGTTTTGTGGCCATCCTGCTGCCGGTCTATCTGCTGGCCTTGGGGTTGGGCAAGTGGGAGGTCGGGCTGATCAGCACTGCCACCCTGTTCGGGTCGGCGCTGGCAACCCTGGCGGTCGGGCAGTGGGGGTATCGCTTCCCGCAGCGCCGGCTACTCTTCGCCGCCGCCTGGCTGATGGCCGCCACTGGTCTGCTGCTGGCCGGCCTGGGCGGCATCGGCGCCTTCTGGCCGCTGCTGATCGTCGCCTTCGTCGGTACGATGAACCCCAGCTCCGGCGACGTCAGCGTCTTCCTGCCGCTGGAGCATGCGCGGC
>JADLGU010000109.1 GCA_020849155.1 Rhodocyclaceae bacterium
CAACGAGGGCTACCAGAACACCGGCAACCAGTACTCGGCCGCCTCGGCGCCGGGCGGGCACACCACCACCAACCCGCAGGGCCAGGAAAAGCCGATGGGCAACGAATTGCGCAAGAAGCCCATCGTCGAGATCATGGCCGGCCACGGCGCGACGATTTCTGCGCGCATGAACCTGCACCGCCAGGAGCACATTACCCGCGTCGTCGCCCGCGCCCTGGAGGACGGCATCGACGGCGCCTTCCTGCACTTCCTGCAGCCGTGCACCACCGGCTGGAAGTTCACCGCCGACAGCCTGACCTACGACCTGGCCTATCTTTCGGAGGAGGGCGGCCTGTTCGCGCCCGTCACCTTCGAGCACGGCGTGCCCTACCTGGAGATGTACCCGACGCCGCGCAACCCGGGCGATTCCTTCCTCAAGCTGCAGGCGCGCTTCAAGCACCTGCTCGGCGGCGGCAGCGTGGAGAAGAAGCAGGTCCAGCGCGTGCTCGACTACTACGCCGCCGAATGGCTGCGCAACGTCCAGCTCGGCGGCTTCGAGGGCGAGATTCCCTACGCCGACCGCCTGGCCTACCTGGAAGAGGAGCACCGCAAGCCGCGGGTGAGCGTCTGATCCGCGGCGTATGGTAGGCTTGCGCCATTGAAGCACTGGAGGCGGCCATGGAACTCGAAAAGCGGATTACTTTCAATCCCGAGATGTGCGGTGGGCGTCCCTGCATCCGCGGCATGCGCATTCGCGTTTCCGACATCCTGGAGATGCTCGGGCAGGGCGTGCCCGAAGCGGAAGTCCTGGCCGATTTCCCCGACCTGGAAGTGGATGACATTCGCGCCTGTCTGCTCTACGCGGCGCGAAGAACGGGGTTCGAGCGGCTGGCCGCATGATCTTCTGGCTGGATGCCCAGTTGCCGCCGCAACTGCTGTGGGTGACCTGCGGCAATGTCAGCAACCGGCGCTTGCGCGCCGTGTTCGAGGCAACCCTTCCCCAAGCACTCGATCTCCTTCGGGATGGTAGGCTTGTCGTCGAGATAGGGGATGCTGATTAAGTCCAGAATAGCCAGACAACCCCGACAAACAGCCCGAACTCGATGGCCGTCGCCCAGACGATCAGTCGGGTGACGCGCCGTTCGCGCGGGCGCATCGCCAGCCAGACCCGCTCGCGCCAGCGGCGGTAGCCGGGCAGCCGGCCCCAGCGCGCCAGGCCGAGGAAGTGGCGGCGGATGGCCTGGCCCCAGGGGGTGAGGCTGCGGTCCACCTGGGCGAGTTCGGCGTCGCTCTCCGGCTGGCGGTAGGTCTCGCGGATGCGCAGGCGCGCGCCGGCGCCGAGCGGTTCGATCGCGATCTCGGTGGCGAGTTTGAGGCCGCCGTCGTATTCGAGGGAGAAGCGCCCCGGCCCGCTTTCCCGAAAAGTCAGTCTCCCCGACACGGCAAGTCCGTTCATCTCGTTGAGCGCCTCGAGCTCGAAGCCGCCCGCCGCGGCGGCGAAGCGGCGGATTTCGAGATGGGGGTTCAGGCGCAGCAGGCGCTCGATGTCCCGCAGGCAAGCGGTTACTTCCCGGGCGGATTGCGGCAGGTCGACATCGACCCAGGCGGCGTTTACTGGGCCTTCCCCCCGCCCCCTTCCCGTGGAAGGGGGTGACAGTTGTTCGCCGCTGCGCGGCTCCATGTCGTTGACTTTGCCGTCCTTGGGGCGGCCCGGCGGACGGTACGATTCAGCGCGCAACGAGCAGCGGCGCGGCCAGGCCGCGGGCGAGTTTTTCCAGGTCCATGCGGCTGCGGTAGCCGGGCGCGCCCTTCGGCCGCGGCGGGCCGATCACCACCAGCTCGGGCTTGACTTCGCGTGCCGCCGCCAGCAGGCATTCGGCCGGCTCGCCGAAGCGCACCAGGCTGCCGCAGGAAAGCCCGCGCGCCATGCAGCGCGCGGCGAGCGCATCGACTTCCGCCGTCGCCTCGGCGTCGAGCTGGCGCTCGACATGCACGGCGAAGGCGTCGCGCGTCCAGGCGTTGTTGAGCCAGTCGTCGCCCTGCATGCCGGCCCAGAATTCGGGCACGACATAGAGATGCACGATGCGGGTGACGCCGGGCGAGGCGAGGGCGAAGGCCTGCGCCTCCGCCCGCTTCGCCCCGTCCGTGCCGTGATGCGCCAGCAGCAAGGTGGCCGGCGCCGATCTCACTTGCCGACGACGACCAGGATGCCGATGGCGATGGCCAGCGCGAACACCAGCGCGCCGACGTCCTCCATGCGGTCGCTGACGAAAATCGACAGCTGGGTGCCGCGCTCGAACTTCTTCTCTTCTTCAGCCATGATCAGGTTCCTTTCTTTCACTCCCCTCTCCCGCGCGCGGGAGAGGGGTCGGGGGAGAGGGTCAGACGAATTCCTTGACGAACAGCAGCACCACGATCAGCGAGCCGAAGGCCTTGATGGCGCCGACCACCGAGCCGATGATCAGCGGCTTGCCGCCGGCCTGCTTGATCGAGGCCACGGTGATCTGCATGCCGAGGCCGGTCAGGCCGATGGCGAACAGCCAGGCGATCCAGTCGCGGAAGGCGCG
>JADLGU010000110.1 GCA_020849155.1 Rhodocyclaceae bacterium
GGCAGGCCGTCGGGCGGGCCGTTGAGCATGTCGAGCTTGTGGGCGAACTCGTGGATCACCACGTTCATGCCGTCGGCGTCCTCGGGTTGGTCGAACCAGGACAGCAGCACCGGGCCGCCCTCCCAGGCCTCGCCCGCCACCTGGTCGTCGAACTCGTGCACCACGCCGTCCTCCGTCATCTGCTTGCGCGGGATGACGAAGTCGCCCGGGTAGACGATGATGCCGACCCAGCCGCGGTAGGAGTCGAGGCCGAGCTCGAGCACCGGCAGGCAGGCCTGCAGGGCGATGGAGAGCTGGATGTCCGGCGTGAGCGCGAGACCCCGCGCGCCGTGCCATTCTTTCTGCGCGATGAAGGCGAGCGCCATGTCGCGCAGCCGGGCGCGGTCGCCGTGAGTCAGGTGACCCAGAAAGGGCAGGCCGGCCTCGACGCGGGCCCATTGCGCCTGGCCGATGGCGGGCAGGTCCGGCGCGGCCTTGCCGAAGAGTTTTGTCAGGGCGTCGAGCATCGGTTTAGGATAAGCGAACTCGGACTTTCCCGTAACCCTGCCGCCATGTCGACCTACTCCGCCACCCTCCGCTGGCAGCGCAACGGCGCCGCCTTCACCGACCAGCGCTACAGCCGCGCCCACCAATGGCATTTCGATGGCGGCGCGGTGGTGCCGGGCTCCAGCTCGCCGCACAACGTGCCGCTGCCGTATTCCGACGCGGCGGCGGTCGATCCGGAGGAGGCCTTCGTCGCCGCCCTCTCGAGCTGCCACCTGTTGTGGTTCCTGCACCTCGCGGCCAAGGCCGGCTTCGTCGTCGAGCGCTACGAGGACCACGCCGACGGCGTCATGGCGAGGAACGCCGAGGGCCGGCTGGCCATGACCCTGGTGACCCTCCGACCGCGGGTGGAATTCGCCGGAGAGAAACGGCCGACACACGGCGAGATCGCGGCCCTGCACCACGCGGCGCACGAGGAATGCTTCATCGCCAACTCGGTGAAGAGCGAGGTGCGCTGCGAGCCGGCGTTTTAGGCGCGCGGGACGGCGCGGAGCCTCTTGGCTCGAGAATGGCCATGGCGTTTCCGATCAAGGACAGCGGGTCCGACTCCCGGAAGTAAAGGAGGAGGGCCGGGCGCAGCCCGGCCCGGGGGACATGGAGGGAGTCGGACCCGCTGTCCTTGACCCGCTGCCCGCAACAGGCGTTAAGCGCGAACCCGGGTCGTCAGGAAGATGCCGGCCAGGATGAGGGCGATGCCGGCGAGGTGGTAGAGCGCCGGTTCCTCGCCGAGGAAGATCACCGCCAGGATCGTGCCGAAGGCCGGCATCAGGTGCATGAACTGGCCGGCGCGGTTGCCGCCGACCTCGGCCACGGCGCGGTTCCAGAAGATGAAGCCGAGCGCCGCCGGGAAGATGCCGGCGTAGGCGATGGCGGCGAAGGCCGGCAGGCCCGGCACGATCAGTTGCCCCGAGGCGATTTCCCACAGGTAGAAGGGCGCCAGGCCGGCCAGCCCCCACAGGGTGATCGCCGAGAGGAAGGAAAGGGCGTGCAGCCCCGCCGGGCGGTGCGCCAGCAGGACGGTGTACAGCGCCCAGAACAGCATCGCGAAGAGCACCCACAAGTCGCCCGCGTTGGGGCGCAGCTCGAGCAGCCTCCCCAGTTCGCCCTGGGCCAGGATGGCCAGCACGCCGCTGAACGACACCAGCACGCCCAGCCATTCGAGCGGACGCAGGCGCTTGCCGAACAACGCCCAGCTGAGGCCGATGATCATGATCGGCGTGGCCGAGGCGAGCAGCACGCCGTTGGTGGCGGTGGTGTGGGCTAGGCCGGTGTAGGTCAGGGCGTTGTGGCAGGCGCCGCCGAACAGGCCGAGCATGGCCAGCACTTTCCATTGGCGGACGATCTCGCGCCACTGCCCCCGCAGGTGCGGCCAGGCCCAGGGCAGCAGGCAGGCGAAGGCGATCGCCCAGCGCCAGAAGGACAGCGCGATGGGCGGCACGTCGCCGCGGATCCAGCGCCCGACCACCCAGTTGCCCGACCAGAACAGCACGGTGAGCGTGAGCAGCAGGTAGGCGAGGGCGCGGGATGGGGGCGGGGCGGCGGTCACGGCGGATAGTTTAAGTCTTAAGCTGTTGATCGGTATCAAATCCCCATCGAATTTATGGCAGCATTATGCCTTTCGATGGTCGGGCGCTTGACCCGGTCCGGGATGGAGGCAGGCATGGGCGACATCAAACCGCCGTCTGGCGCAGCGGAGGCACCGGCGGCAGGGCAGCGCGAATACCTCTCCGACGACCCGCGCGACATCGGCTGGGTCAAGCAGAACGTTCCCTGCCAGACGGCCTGTCCGGCGGGCACCAACGTCCCGGTCTACATCCGGGAAATCATCGAGCGCCAGTTCGGCCGCTCCTACGAAACCAACCGCGAAGCGAATGTCCTGCCCGGCGTGCTGGGGCGCATCTGCTCGCGGCCCTGCGAGTCGCAGTGCCGCCACGGCTGGCCCGGCAACGGCGAGCCGGTGGCGATCTGCCACCTGAAGCGCGTCGCCGCCGACCTCAAGGACGCCGGCCACCGCATCACCGAGCGCCTGTATTCGCCCACCGGCAAGCGCGTCGCCATCGTCGGCGCCGGGCCGGCCGGGGTGGCGGCGGCGCACGACCTCTCGCTGCTCGGCCACGACGTGGTGATCTTCGAGCGCGAGGAGCGCGCCGGCGGCATGCTGCGCTACGGCATCCCGGAATTCCGCCTGCCGCGCGGCACGCTCGACA
>JADLGU010000111.1 GCA_020849155.1 Rhodocyclaceae bacterium
GCCCACACCCTGCCCAACCCGCGCGCCCAGCAGCTGGTGGTGGACATCGGCGGCGGTTCGACCGAATTCATCATCGGCCGCGACATCCAGCCGATCGAGCTGGAGTCGCTCTACATGGGCTGCGTCGGCTTCAGCCTGAAGTACTTCCCGCGCGGCCGCATCGAAAAATCCGGCATGAAGGCGGCCGAGCTGGCGGCGCGCAAGGAGCTCGAAGCCATCGTGCGCCAGTACCGCAAGACCGGCTGGGAGGAGGCGGTCGGCTCCAGCGGCACCGCCAAGGCGCTGGCCGATATCCTTGAACTGAACGGCTTATCCGGGGCGGGCGAGCCGGGCATCACCCGCGACGGACTGGAGCGCCTGCGCGGCATCCTGCTGCACGCCGGCGATGTCGGCAGGCTGACCTTGCAGGGCCTGCGCGCCGACCGGCTGCCCGTGCTGCCCGGCGGGCTGGCGATCATGCTGGCGGTGTTCAGGGAATTCAACCTGGAGCGCATGACCTTTTCTGAGGGGGCGCTGCGCCTGGGCGTGCTCTACGACCTGCTCGGACGCTACCACCACCAGGACCTGCGCAACGCCACGGTGCAGCAGTTCATGCGCCGCTACCAGGTCGATGCCAACCAGGCGGCGCGGGTGGCCGCCACCGCACGCGGCTTCCTGCTGCAGATGCTGCCGGAGGCCGTCGCCGAGGAGCATCCCGACGCGCAGGTGCTCGGCTGGGCGGCGGCCCTGCACGAGATCGGCATCTCGGTGGCCCATTCCAGCTACCACAAGCACAGCGCCTACATTCTCGCCAACGCCGACATGCCGGGCTTCTCGCGGATGGACCAGGCGCGCCTGTCGCGCATCGTGCTGGCGCATCGCGGCAAGCTGGAACGGGTGCAGTCGATCATGGCGGACAGCCCGGACTGGCCGATGATTTTCAGCCTGCGCCTGGCCGCGATCCTTCACCGGGCGCGAGACGACGCGCCGCTGCCGGCCATCACGGCGCGGCGCAGCGAGCGGGGCTTCGTCGTCGGCGTCGATCCGGCCTGGCTGGCCGGATCGCCGCTCAGCGCCGCGGCGCTGGACGAGGAAACCCGACAGTGGTCCGGCCTCGGCATGGAGATTCGCATCAAGCCGGGACGCGGCAAGTCGCAAGCTGCGGCATAATGCGGCGTCATGCCGTCGGCAGCGGCGGCAAAAATAACCAACGAGGGGGCGGGGTGAGCGGCGCAAGCTTGGCGCTAGATACCGATGCGGAGGGCCGGCGCTGGCTGCGCCTGTCCGGCACCTGGCGGCTGATGGCCCTGGCGCCCCAGTTCGAAGCCCTGGCGGGCGAGCTCGACCGGCAAGCGGCCCAGCCCGGCATCGGCTGGGACCTGCAGGGGATCGAGTCGCTCGATTCGGTCGGCGCCATGCTGCTGTGGCGGGTCTGGCAGCGTCGCTATCCTGAAATCCTGCAGCTGCCGGACCGCCTCGAGCCGGTCTTCGAGCGGCTCTACGCCGCCGGCAAGACGCCCGAGGCCGGCCCGGAAGCGCCCCGGCCCTACGAATGGGTGGCGACCGTCGGCCGTCTCGCCATCGGCCTGTGGCGCCACGTCAGCGACTTCGTGGCCCTGATCGGGCAACTGGTCCTCGACATCGCCCACCTGGCGCGCGTGCCCGGCGAAATCCCCTGGCGCGAGACCTCGGCCAATCTCTACAAGAGCGGCGTGCGGGCCATGCCGGTGACGGCCCTGGTGGGCTTCCTGATCGGCATCGTGCTCTCCTATCTCTCGGCGCTGCAGCTGAAGAACTTCGGCGCCGACATCTTCATCGTGAATATCCTCGGCATGGGCATCATCCGCGAGCTGGGGCCGGTGCTGGTGGCGGTGCTGGTGGCGGGCCGCTCCGGCTCGGCCCTGACTGCCCAGCTCGGCGTGATGCGCGTCACCGAGGAGATCGACGCGCTGGCCACCATGGGCGTCTCGCGCAGCCTGCGGCTGATCTTCCCGAAGGTCGCCGCGCTGGCCGTCGCCATGCCGCTGCTGGTGTTGTGGACCAGCGCCATCGCCCTGATGGGCGGCATGGTCTCGGCGCAGTTCCAGCTCGACATCTCCTATGGCTATTTCATCGACACCCTGCCCAAGGTGGTGCCGGTGGCCAACCTCTACATCGCCTCGCTCAAGGGCGTGGCCTTCGGCATGCTGGTGGCGCTGGTGGCCTGCCATTTCGGCCTGCGGGTGCGGCCCAACACCGAAAGCCTGTCATCGAACACCACCGCCTCGGTGGTCAGTTCGATCACAGTGGTGATCCTGGTCGATGCGCTGTTCGCCATCGCCACCCGCAGCATCGGCATGCCGATATGACCTCCGTTATCGAAATCGACCATCTGTCCACCCGCTTCGGCGAGCACTGGGTGCACCGCGACCTGAACCTGGAGATCCAGGCCGGCGAGGTGATGGCGCTGGTGGGCGGCTCGGGCAGCGGCAAGACCACCCTGCTCAGGCAGATGATCGGCCTGCTGCAGCCGAGCAAGGGGCAGATCCGGCTATTCGGCGAGCCCTTGTTCACCGGCAATGCCGAGCAGGAGCGCAACCTGCGCCGCCGCTTCGGCATGCTGTTCCAGTACGGCGCCCTGTATTCGGCCTTCACGGTGTTCCAGAACATCGCCTTCCCGCTGCGCGAGCTGGGGGTGGTGGACGAGGACCTGATCCACGACCTGGTGATGCTCAAGCTGTCGATGGTCGAGCTGCTGCCGCGCCATGCCTGGCTGATGCCCTCGGAACTGTCGGGCGGCATGATCAAGCGCGTCGCCCTGGCCCGCGCCCTGTCGATGGAGCCGGAGCTGCTGCTGCTCGACGAGCCGACCGCCGGCCTCGATCCCGACCGCAGCGAGTCCTTCGTCAAGCTGATCCGCAGCCTGCACCGGCAACTGGGGCTGACGGTGGTGCTGGTGACCCACGACCTGGACACCCTGGCCGGACTGGCCACCCGCGTTGCGGTGCTGGCCGAACAGCGTATACTCGCCCTGGGAACGATTGACGACATCATGCAGGTCGATCATCCCTTCATCCGCAATTTCTTCTGCTGCGACCGGGCTCAGCGGGCGCTGCAGAGCCGTGCATCCGAGGGAGTCGCTTAAAACATGGAGAACAGGGCTCACGCGCTCGCCGCCGGGATCTTTACGCTATTGCTCGGGCTGGCCATCGCCGCCACCGTTTTCTGGTTCTCCGGCAAGCGCGAAGCGACCAACGAATACATCCTGGTCACCAAGGGGAATATCTCGGGCCTCAACACCCAGGCCCAGGTGCGCTTCCGCGGCATCCGCGCCGGCAAGGTGCAGGACATCGAGCTCGACCCCAAGGACCCGCGCAGCATCCTGATCAGCATCAGCGTCGCCGCCGACCTGCCGATCACCAAGGGCACCACGGCGCGTCTGCATCACCAGGGCGTCACCGGCCTGGCCTCGATCCTGCTCGAGGACAAGGGCGACAAGCCCGAGCCGCTCACCAGCGCCGACGGCGAGCCGCCGCGCATCGCCCTGCTGCCTGGCTTCATGGACACCCTGAGCGACAACGCCGCCGAGCTGATGAAGCAGATGCACCTGGTCGCCGAACGCACCACCGTGCTGCTCTCGGAACAGAACGTCAAGCGCATCGGCCAGACCCTGGCCAATGTCGAGACCGCCACCGCCGGCCTCTCCGGCAGCATGCAGGACCTGCCGCAGCTGATGGCCTCGCTCAAGAAAGCCCTGAGCGACGACAACCTGAAACGGCTGAGCGCCACCCTGGCCAACATGGAAAAAGCCAGCGGCGAGGCGGCGCCGCTGATCGCCAACCTGCAAGGCGTGGCGAAGAAGCTCGACGGGCTGCTTGGCGAATCAGGCGGCGAGATCACCCAGACCACCCTGCCGCGCCTGAACGCGCTGCTGCAGGAACTGGCAGTCAACTCCCGGCAGATGACCCGCCTGCTCGATCAGCTCGAGGAGTCCCCCAGCATGCTGGTCTTCGGCCGCGGCGCGCCCCGGCCCGGACCGGGCGAGGCGGGCTTCCGGGTGCAGTGAGGTTAGAAATGAAAGCCCTGTTCCCTTTGCTCGTGTCCCTGCTCCTGACGGCCTGCATCGGCGGCGCCAATGCTCCCTCCAAGGTCGCTCATTACGACCTCGGCGCCATCCAGCCGGCGCCCAACAACCGCATCGTCGCCAGCCTGCGCGGCATCGACGTGTTCCCCGTCGCCTGGATCGACACTCCGGCCATGCAGTACCGCCTGCAATATGCCGCCAACCAGCGGCGGCAGAACTATGCCGAGAGCCGTTGGGTGGCGCCGCCGGCCGAGCTGCTCGGCCATGCCCTCAAGAAGCGCATGCTCTCGGGCGAGGCGGCCGGCGCCTGCCGGCTGCGGGTGGACCTGGACGAATTCATCCAGGTATTCGATTCGCCGAAGTCCAGCCGGGCCTTGATCGAAGTCCAGGTCCAGCTGCTGGCGCCCTCCGGGGGAGATCTGCTGGCCAGGCGCAGCTTCAGCCTGTCGCGAGCCGCCGCGAGCGCCGATGCCGGCGGCGGCGTGGCGGCGCTGGCGGCCGCCATCGAGGCGCTGTCGAACGAACTGCACGACTGGCTGGGCGGCCTTGACCGGCCTGCGACGGCGGGATCGAATATCGCTCAGCGCTGCCGCTGAACCGGTTCCGGCGGCAAGGAGGAGATGATGCCGGAAAGTCCCTACACCTTCGGTCTCGACAAGAACGCTGCCAACTACACGCCGTTGTCGCCGCTCTCTTTCATCGAGCGCACGGCGCAAGTCTTCCCGCAACGCACCTCGGCGATCCACGGCGCACGGCGCTTTACCTGGGCGGAAACCTATGCCCGCTGCCGCCGCTTGGCTTCCGCACTGGCCGCGCTCGGCATCGGCAAGAACGACACCGTTGCCGTCATGCTCGCCAACACGCCCGAGATGGCAGAGTGCCATTTCGGCGTGCCGATGGCCGGGGCAGTGCTCAACACCCTGAACACCCGGCTCGACGCCGAGGCCATCGCCTTCATGCTGGGCCACGGCGAGGCCAAGGCACTGATCACCGACCGGGAGTTCTCTCCGACGATTGCGAGGGCGCTGGCCCTGGCTGGACGCGAGATGCTGGTGATCGACGTCGACGATCCCGAATACGCCGGGCCGGGCGAGCGCCTCGGCGGCGTCGAGTACGAGGCCTTCCTCGCCGGCGGCGATCCCGCCTTCGCCTGGCAGGGGCCGGCCGACGAGTGGGACGCCATCTCGCTCAACTACACCTCGGGCACCACCGGCAACCCGAAGGGCGTGGTCTACCACCACCGCGGCGCCTATCTCAACGCCGTGTCGAACATCGTTTCCTGGGGCATGCCGCCGCACGCGGTGTACCTGTGGACCCTGCCGATGTTCCATTGCAACGGCTGGTGCTTCCCGTGGACCATGGCGGCGAATGCCGGCACCAACGTCTGCCTGCGCCGCGTCGAGGCGAAAGCCATCCTCGACGCCATCCGCGCGCACAAGGTGACCCACTACTGCGGCGCGCCGATCGTGCACTCGATGCTGATCGATGCGCCGGCGGAATGGCGCGAGGGCATTACGCACAAAGTCAGTGCGCTGGTGGCGGCGGCGCCGCCGCCGGCCTCGATGATCGAGGGCATGAACAGGATCGGCTTCGACATCACCCACGTCTACGGCCTCACCGAGACCTACGGCCCGGCCGC
>JADLGU010000112.1 GCA_020849155.1 Rhodocyclaceae bacterium
CCGCGTCATGCACACCTTCGGCGGCGAGATGCAGGCCTCGCTCGGCAAGGTGCGCTTCATGAAGCTCTGCCCCGTGCCGGAGGGCACCGGCTGGCACATCGTCTTCGAGACAGAGCAGGGCCAGCTAGCCACGCTCATCCTCATCCCAGGCAAACGCATGCAGGCGCAAAGCGAGCAGGCGAAGGTGGGCGGCTGGAACGCGCTGGCGCGGCCTGGCGGGCAGGGCTTCTACGCCGTCATCACCGACTCGCCCGACTCGCTCGGCCAGGTGGACGCGCTGGTGCGCCAGCGCGTGCGCTGGCGCGGCTGAACACCGCGCGCTGCGCCGTCCCGCCGGGACTGACTTTTATCTCCCTGTAAGGAATCGGGCCGCCGCCCGGTCTTTTTCGACAAGGGCCGGCCATTCCGGCCGGCCCTGCACCCCAGACTTCCTACAGGAGACCGACATGAACAAATCCATCACCGCCGCATCCCTCGCCATCGCCTTCGGCACCGCCATGACCCTTGCCGCCGCCCCGGCCGCGGCACAGGACAAGATGGCCGACAAGGAGAAGTGCTACGGCGTCGCCATGAAGGGCAAGAACGACTGCAAGGCCGGCGCCGGCACCTCCTGCGCCGGTACCTCGAAGATCGATTACCAGGGCAACGCCTGGTCGATGGTGCCGAAGGGCACCTGCGAGAAGACCGCCTCGCCGACCTCGCCGACCGGCCATGGCCAGCTCAAGGAGTTCAAGGAAAAGAAAGCCTGATCGACCAAGCCGCGACGGAGCGCCTCTCATGACGAGCGCGAACATGAATCGCCCCATCAGGGGAGGCGCAGCCGCCCCCGCCGCGCTGCCGGCGCGCGGCGGCGTCGGGCTCAAGCCCGAGCATTTCCGGCACATCCTCGAGACGCAACCCGACATCGGCTTCTTCGAAGTGCATGCCGAGAACTACATGGGGGCCGGCGGCCCCTTCCACCGCTACCTGGAACGCATCCGCGCCGACTACCCCCTCTCGATCCACGGTGTCGGCCTGTCGATCGGCGGCGAGGATCCGCTCGACGAGGACCACCTCGACCGCCTGGCGGCGCTGCTGGCGCGCTACCAGCCCGAATCATTTTCCGAACACCTGGCCTGGTCCAGCCACGGCGGCGCCTTCTTCAACGACCTCCTGCCTGCGCCCTGGCACGCAAGCACGCTGGCCCGCGTCTGCGCCCACATCGACCGGGTGCAGGAACGCCTGGGCCGGCACATGCTGCTGGAGAACCCGGCCACCTATGTCGAGTTCGAGGTCTCGACCATGGCGGAATCGGATTTCATCGCGGAAGTCGTGAAGCGCACCGGCTGCGGCCTGCTGCTCGACGTCAATAACGCCTACGTTTCCTGCATCAATCACCACCGCGACGTGCGCGCCTACCTGCGCGCCCTGCCGCTCGCGGCCGTGGGGGAAATCCATCTCGCCGGCCATGCCCGCGAGGTCGACGCGGCCGGCGCGCCGCTGCTGATCGACAGCCACGGCGCGCCCGTGGCGGAAGCGGTGTGGGCACTCTACGATTTCGCCCTTTCCCTCGTCGGCCCGCAGCCGACCCTGATCGAGCGCGACAACGACATTCCGGAATTCCCCGTGCTCGCCGCCGAGGCGCACCAGGCCGAAATTGTCATGGCGCGCCACGCGAAACTCGAGGCCGCAGCATGAGCGCTGCATTCGCCTACACCTTGCTGCGGCCAGAGGCGCCCTGCCCGGCCGGACTGAAAACCTGGAACGGCTCCGATCCGGCGCAGCGCTTCGCCGTCTATCGCAACAACGTCATCGTTTCGCTGGTCGACGCGCTGGCCGACAGCTTTCCGGTCGTGCAGGCGCTGGTAGGCGAGGACTTCTTCCGCGCCATGGCTGCCGAATTCGCCCGCGGCACCCCGCCACGCTCGCCGGTGCTGGCCTGGTACGGCACCGGCTTCGCCGATTTCGTGGCGGACTTCCCGCCCGCCGCCGGCCTGCCTTATCTCGCCGACGTCGCCCGGCTCGAATGGCTGCGCGTCGAGGCCTGGCACGCCGCCGATGCCGACCCCCTGCCCCTTGCCGAGATGGCCGCGCGGCTGGCCGACGCCGCCGCACTGCCCGCGCTGCGCCTGACACTGCACCCCTCGCTGCGCGTGTTGCGCTCGGCGCATCCGGTGGTGTCGCTGTGGGCGGCCCACCAGGCGGAGGACGTTTCCGCGGCGCTCGGCGCGGTCGATTTCGCCGATGCCGAAGCGGCACTGGTCGTGCGCGACGGGCTCGACGTGGACATCCTGCGCATCGAAGCGGGCGCGGCCGAATTCGTCGACAAGCTGCTGCGGGGCGCCGCCCTCGGCGAAGCCGCGCAGGCATCCGGGCCATTCGACCTTCCCGCCACCCTGGGCATGCTGCTGCGCAGCGGCGCCATCATTGAAGCGGCACCCGCAAGGAGGATTTCATGAGCAACGTCGCCGTCGACCTGGCACGCCGCGCAGTCGCCCTCTGCGCCCGCGTGCCCGACTCGTGGATCGCCCTGCTCGGCCGCTGTTCCGTTGCCGCCATCTTCTGGAAATCAGGGCAGACCAAGATCCAGGGCTTCTCCCTCGACATCGTCTCCGGTGACTTTCAACTCGGCATGCCGCGCCTCGCCGACGCCGTCGTCGACCTGTTCCGCGACGAGTACCGCCTGCCCCTCCTGCCGCCCGAGCTGGCGGCAATCATGGCGGCGTGGGCCGAGCACATCTTCCCGGCGCTGATCCTGCTCGGCCTGGCGACGCGCTTCTCC
>JADLGU010000113.1 GCA_020849155.1 Rhodocyclaceae bacterium
AGCGGACATCAGCACTTGGCCTCGCCGGAGAAGGCGGCCTTGACGGCCGGCCACTGCCGGCGCGACACCGGCAGCTTCTCGTCGAGGCCGGAGAGCAGCACCGCCCAGTGGCTTTCGCCGTCCTCGGCCGCCACCCTCTCGAAGCCGGCGATCGCCGCCCGCGCCACCAGGCAGTTGCGGTGCACCCGCACGAAGCGCAGCGCCAGCTCCTCCTCCAGATGGGTCAGCGACTCGTCGAGCAGGAACTCCCGCTCGCGGGTGCGCGCCGTGACGTACTTCAGCTCGGCCTTGAGGTAGAGCACCTCGGCCACCGGCACCAGCAGGATGCGGCCGCGCTCCGACACCGAGAAATGGCCGCGTGCCCCGGGCGCCAGCTGCGCCAACTGCTCGGGCGAGGGCTGCCGGGCCCGTCGCGCCTTGGCCAGCGCCTCGGCCAGGCGCGGCGCCCGCACCGGCTTGAGCAGGTAGTCCACCGCGTTCAGCTCGAAGGCCTGCACGGCGTACTGGTCGTAGGCGGTGGCGAACACCACCGCCGGAGGATCGGCCAGCTTGAGCAGATGGCGCGCCAGCTCGACGCCATCCATGCGCGGCATGCGGATGTCCACCAGCGCCACGTCCACCGGCTCGGACTCCAGCAGGGCCAGCGCCTCGAGGCCGTTGGCCGCCTCGCCGGCCAGCCGGTTGGGCACATCCGCGGCGATGTCGGCGAGCAGGGCCTTCAGGCGGGCGCGCGCCGGCGCCTCGTCGTCGACCACCAGCACCCGCAGCGGCGCGGCGTTCATGCGGCTTTCCCCTTGCGATAGGGCAGGCGGATGCGGACGCGGAACAGCCCGTCCCGGGTTTCCGTCTCCAGCCGAGCCTCCAGGTCGTAGAACAGCATCAGGCGCTCGCGGATGTTCTCCAGCGCCATCCGGTTGCCGGCGTGCTGGTTGTGGGCGCCATGGTAGGGGTTCTCCAGTTCGATGCGGATCTCCTCGCCGCTCAGGCCCAGGCGGATGGTCACCGTGGCCGGCTCGGCGGCGGGCTCGACGCCATGATAGACCGCATTCTCCAGCAGCGGCTGCAGCATCAGCGGCGGCACCCGGGCGTCGCCCGGGCATGACTGGTCCTCCCACACCACCCGCAGCCGCTCGCCCAGGCGCAGCCGCTCCAGCTCGAGGTATTGCCGGCACAGGGCCAGTTCCTCGGCGAGCGTCACCAGGGCGGTGTTCTCGGCCATCAACACCCGGAACAGGTCGGAGAGCTCCTCCAGCGCCTGCTCGGCGCGGCGGGGGTCGGAACGGATCACGCCCAGCACCGCGTTCAGGCTGTTGAAGAGGAAATGCGGGCGGATGCGCGCCGTCAGCGCCATCAGGCGCGCCTCGGCCACGGCCGGCGAGTAGGCGCGGTTGCGCAGATCGAAGTAAGCGAGGATCGCGGCGGCGGCGAGCGCGCCCCACAGCGCGGCGCGCGGCAGGCCGGCCAAGGGCAGGCCGGGCGGGCTGAGCAGCGCCTGGAACAGCGCGGCGAGGATGGCGCCCGCCGCACCGACCGCCGCCACCGCGGCGGCGTAGGGCAGTCGCGCCAGCGCCCGGTTGGCCGCGTAGAGCAGCAGCACCGCGGCGATCAGCGGCGGCTCGACCAGCGCCGCCAGCTCGACCAGCTCGCGCGGCAGCAGGCCGAGCTCGCCGTTGCGCGCCAGCGCCGCGCCGAGCGCCAGCAGGTTCACCGCCAGCAGGATGCGCAGCATGACACCGAGATTGCCGAAGTCGGGCAGACGCGTCGCTTGCGGGTTTTGCCGTATACTCATTTGCCGTTTTGCAAGGCTGCAATCACCGAACCGATTATGACAGATCACAGCAACGATTCCAGCGCCAAGGCCTGGTCGGGCCGCTTCAGCGAACCGGTGGCCGAACTGGTCAAGCGCTACACCGCCTCGGTGGCCTTCGACCGCCGCCTGGCGCCGCACGACATCCGCGGCTCGCTGGCCCACGCCCGCATGCTGGCCCGGCAGGAGATCATCGGCGCCGACGACCTGGCCGCTATCGAGCGCGGCATGGCCGCCATCAAGCACGAGATCGAGACCGAGCAGTTCCAGTGGTCGGTGGACGACGAGGACGTGCATCTCAACATCGAGAAGCGCCTCACCGCGCTCATCGGCGATGCCGGCAAGCGCCTGCACACCGGCCGCTCGCGCAACGACCAGGTGGCCACCGACATCCGCCTCTGGCTGCGCGAGGAGATCGACGGCCTCGACGATCTGCTGCGCGCCTACCAAGGCGCCCTGCTCGAGCTGGCGGAAAGCCACGCCGCCACGCCGATGCCCGGCTTCACCCATCTGCAGGTGGCGCAGCCGGTCACCTTCGGCCACCATCTGCTGGCCTACTTCGAGATGGCGGCGCGCGACCGCGCCCGCCTCGCCGACTGCAGGAAGCGCGTCAACCGCCTGCCGCTGGGCGCCGCCGCGCTGGCCGGCACGACCTTCCCGATCGACCGCGAATTCGTCGCGCGCGAGCTCGGCTTCGACGGCATCTGCGCCAACTCGCTCGACGCCGTCAGCGACCGCGACTTCGCCATCGAATTCTGCGCCGCCGCCGCGCTGGTGATGACCCACGTCTCGCGCTTCTCCGAGGAACTGATCCTGTGGATGAGCCCGCGCGTCGGCTTCATCGACCTGGCCGACCGCTTCTGCACCGGCTCCTCCATCATGCCGCAGAAGAAGAACCCCGACGTGCCGGAGCTGGCGCGCGGCAAGAGCGGCCGCGTCTTCGGCCACCTGGTGGGCCTGCTCGCCCTGATGAAGGGCCAGCCGCTGGCCTACAACAAGGACAACCAGGAAGACAAGGAGCCGCTCTTCGACACGGTCGACACCGTGCGCGACACCCTGGCCATCTTCGCCGACCTGGTCGCCGGCATCCGCGTCCGGCCCGAGGCCATGCGCGCGGCGCTGCGGCAGGGCTACGCCACCGCCACCGACCTCGCCGACTACCTGGTGAAGAAGGGCCTGCCCTTCCGCGACGCCCACGAAGCGGTGGCCCTGGCGGTGCGCGCCGCCGAGGAGCGGGGCTGCGACCTGGCCGAGCTCGGCCTCGAGACCCTGCGCGGCTTCTCGCCGCTGGTCGGCGAGGATGCGCTGGAAGTGCTGAGCGTGGAAGGCTCGCTGGCCTCGCGCAGCCACGCCGGCGGCACCGCCCCGGAGCAGGTGCGCGCGGCCATCGCCGCGGCCCGCCGCGCCCTGTAGACGCACAGGCGCGCCCGCTCATGGACAAGATCGGCAAGTACCAGGTCATCAGGAAGCTCGGCGAGGGCGCCACCTCGGTGGTCTACATGGCGCACGACCCCTTCGCCGACCGCGACGTCGCCATCAAGGTGGTGGCCAACAGCGTCTTCTCGGAGGGCGAGCGCGGCAAGCTGGCGCGGAAGCTGTTCGTCACCGAGGCCTCGCTGGCCGGCAAGCTGGTGCATCCGCACATCGCCCAGATCTACGACGCCGCCGCCGACGCCGACCCCAGCTACATCGTCATGGAATACGTCGCCGGCGGCACGCTCGAGCCCTACTGCGCGCCCGAGCGCCTGCTGCCGCTGGCCGACGTCATCGAGATGGTCTTCAAGTGCTCCCGCGCCCTGGACTTCGCCTATCGCCTCGGCGTCATCCACCGCGACCTCAAGCCGGCCAACATCCTGCGCTGCGGCGCCAGCGGCAGCGACGTCAAGATCTCGGACTTCGGCGCCGCCATCACCACCTCCAGCGACCAGACCGCCATCGCCGGCATCGGCTCGCCGGCCTACATGTCGCCGCAGCAGGTGCAGGACTGGCCGCTCGACCACCGCACCGACCTCTTCTCCCTCGGCGTGGTGATGTACCAGCTGCTCACCGGCCAGCTGCCGTTCCAGGGCAGCAACAACGTCAGCATCGTGTACCAGATCCTCAACACCGTGCCGCCGCCGCCCTCTCACCTGCGACCCGGCATCCCGCCGGTGGTCGACGCCGTGGTGACGAAGGCCATGCAGAAGTCGCTCGAGGCGCGCTACGAATCCTGGGACGCCCTCTCCTTCGACCTGGCCGAGGCCTTCCGCAACGAGCACCTGGCCGAGACCCGCAGCCAGATCGCCGACAGCGAGAAGTTCAACACCCTGCGCGGCCTGTCCTTCTTCCGCAGCTTCAACGACGTCCAGCTGTGGGAGGTGCTGCGCTTCTCCGACTGGCAGCGCGCCAAGCCCGGCACCTCGCTGATGCGCGAGGGCGAGGCCGGCGCCACCTTCTGCATCCTCGCCTCGGGCGAGGTCAAGGTCACCAAGAACCAGAAGCTGCTCAACATCCTCTCGGCCGGCGAATGCTTCGGCGAGATGGCTTACCTGGCCGAGGAGGCCGGCACCCGCGGCGCCGACGTCGCCACCCTCGGCGAGGCCACGGTCATCAGCGTGCCGACCGAGGCCCTGAAGCGCGCCTCCGACGGCTGCCGCCACAGCTTCGACCGGGCCTTCCTGCGCATCCTGGTCGAGCGCCTGTCGCTTGCCAACACCCGGCTGACCTCGGTATAACGACGGCATGGCCGAGAGCGAAAAGATCGGCAAGTACGAGGTGCGCGGCACGCTCGGCGAGGGCGCCACCAGCACGGTGTGGCTCGGCTGGGACCCGTTCGCCCAGCGCGAGGTGGCGGTCAAGGTCATCCACCCCGAGGTGCTGCGCGACCGCGAGCGCGGCCGCCTGTTCCGCCACCTGCTGGTGAACGAGGCCTCGCTGGCCGGCAAGCTGCTGCACCCGCACATCGTCCAGATCTACGACGCGGTGGTGGACGAGGCGCAGAGCTACATCGTCATGGAGTACGTCGCCGGCGGCACCCTGGAGCCCTTCTGCACGCCCGACAACCTGCTGCCGCTCGACCGCCTGGTGGAGATCGTCTTCAAGTGCACCCGGGCGCTCGACTACGCCTACCACCTCGGCATCACCCACCGCGACATCAAGCCGGCCAACATCCTGCTGGCCTCGGGCGGGGACATCAAGATCTCGGATTTCGGCGCCGCACTGTTCTCCAGCGGCGAGCAGACCCGCACCCAGGTCTCCGGCATCGGCTCGCCGGCCTACATGTCGCCGCAGCAGGTGCGCGAGATGCCGCTCA